>NZ_JBTSDU010000180.1:0-4713 GCF_054605595.1 Georgenia sp.
TACCGCAGCGCGGTCAGGTGCCCGCCGAAGACGCACCCGGTGTCCAGGCACATCGTGTTGTTGACCCAGGTCACGACCGGGGTCGGCGTGTGCCCGTAGAGCACCATGGCCCGCCCGCGGTACTCCTCTGCCCAGGGGAGCCGGACCGGCAGCCCGTACTCGTCGGTCTCACCCGTGGTGTCCCCGTACAGGGCAAAGCTCCTGACCCGGCCCGAGGCCCGCCCATGGAAGGCCTCCTTGAGGCCGGCGTGCGCGACGACGAGCCGGCCGTCGTCGAACACCCGGTGAGCCACGAGGCCGTCGCAGAAGTCCCGCACGGCCCGGCGGAACCCTTCGGGCTCGCCGGCCAGCTGGGCAAGGGTCTCGCCGAGACCGTGCGAGACCTGCACCTGTCGGCCGTCGAGCGCCTTCACGAGCTTGTTCTCATGGTTGCCGGGCACCGCGAGCGCGTGGCCGCCCTGGACCATCCCCATCACCAGGCGTAGTACGCCCGGGGAGTCAGGGCCACGGTCGACGAGGTCGCCGAGGAAGAGGGCACGGCGCCCTTCGGGGTGGATGGCGTCGACGGCGCGATGGGCCTCGTCACGAACGACGACGTAGCCCAGGGCGACCAGGAGCGTCTCCAGCTCGCTGCGGCAGCCGTGGACGTCGCCGATCACGTCGAACGGGCCATGGTCGTCGCCATGGTCGCTGCGCAACGGTGCGCGGACGATCGTCGCGGCGGTCACCTCCTCGACGTCGCTGAGCACGTGGACCGTGCGGAATCCTTCCCGGCGCAAGGATCGCAGCGACCGGCGCAGCTGCTGATGCTGTCTGCGCACCACGTGCCGGCCCAGGTCACGGTCGGTACGCGTCGCGTTCCGCTCGAGACACAGCTCCTCGGGCAGGTCCAGGACGATGGCAACGGGAAGCACGTCATGCTCGCGCGCGAGGGCGATGAGGCTCTTGCGGGCCTCCGGTTGCACGTTCGTGGCGTCCACGACGGTGAGCAGCGCGGCGTCGAGCCGCTTGCCCGCGATGAAGTGGAGCACCTCGAACGCGGCCTTCGTCGCGGCCTGGGAGTTCTCGTCGTCGGACACCAGTCCCCGGCAGAAGTCGCTCGAGAGCACCTCGAACCGACCGAAGTGCCGGGCCGCGAAGGTCGACTTGCCGGAACCGGACGCGCCGACCAGGACGACGAGCGACAGGTCCGGGATCGTGAGCGCGGTCATGAGCCGACCTTCGATGCGGCGTCGGCGTCCGGCATGGCGGCGAGGTCGGTTGCCGCACCGGATTCGCCCGCGTGGTCGGTTCGGGTGAACACCGCCAGCTGCGTGGGCGGGCCGACCTCGTCGTCCTCGGCGCCCACCGGCCGGAAGGTGACGGCGTAGCCATGGGCGCGCGCCGCGGCCTGCGCCCACGCTGTGAACTCCGCACGACCCCACTCGAACCGGTGATCGTGGTGGCGCACGTGCCCGGCGGGTAGGTGGGGGAACCGCACGTTGTACTCGGCATTCGGGGTGGTGACGATCAGGGTGCGGGGCCGGGCATGGCCGAGCACCGCCCGTTCCAGGGCAGGGAGTCGTGGTGGATCGATGTGCTCGATGACCTCCATGAGGACTGCCGCGTCGAAGCCGGCGACCCGCGCGTCGCGGTAGGTGACCGAGGACTGCGCCAGCTCGATCCGAGAACGCTTGGCCGCCGCCAGGGTCTCCAGATGCAGCCGGCGGGTGGCCAGCTGCAGGGCCCGAAACGACACGTCGACGCCGAGGAGACGCTCGTAGGTCCGGTCGTCCAGAAGCGCAGCCAGGAGCGTCCCCTCCCCGCAACCCAGGTCGACCACGGAGCGCGCGCCCGATTCGGCGATCGCCGCCAGGACGGCGTCCAGGCGTCGACGTGCCAGCGGTACCCGTGGGGCCCCGGGCTCTTCGACCACGGCGTCGGTCAGGGCATCTTCCTCGCCGACCCGACCCGTGGCGTCGGCCATCAGCTCGTCCGGGTCGAGGACGGCGTCATCGAGGGCTTCCGGCGTCGCGTCGTCCACCTCGGCAAGGCGTTCGAGCGCCGACGTCGCGAGGCTGCGCTGGTTGGCGAGGTACCGATGGACGATGCGCTCGCGGTCCGGGTGTGTCGCCAGCCACCCCTCGCCGGCGCGCATCAACTTGTCGATCTCATCGTGCCCGACCCAATAGTGCTTGTCGGCATCCAGGGCCGGGAGCAGGACGTAGAGGTGGCTGAGCGCGTCGGACAGTCGCAGCGTGCCGGTGAGCCGCAGGTCGACGTATCGGGAGTCGCCCCAGCTGGGGATCTCCGGATCGAGGGGGACCGGTATCGCCTCGACGTGCCAGCCGAGCGGTCCGAACATCTGCTCTGCGACGCCTGCGCCGCCGCGGCAGGGGACGGCCGGTGCGTGGATCTCCAACGGGATCGCGCGTCCTGGCAGGTCCGGTCGGGCTTCGCACCGTCCGGCGATCGCCGTCCGGTACACCCGACCGAGTGCGACGGCGAGCATGGACGAGGCGGCGTAGGGCCGGTCGTTGACGTACTGCGCCAGGCTGAAACCCGACCTCGAGTCCCCTGACTTGCCCCGGACCAGCGCGATCGGGTCCACCTCGAGCAGAAGGGCAGCCGTGCAGCGCGCGTCGGTCGCCTCGGGGTAGAACACGTGCGCCGTGCCGACGGCCAGCTCGAAGGCCTGCACCTTGGCGGGGTGCTTGTGCAGCAGGAACCCGAGATCCGTAGCGGTCGGCGCGGTCGAGGTCACGGTGAGCAGCACGTCCATGATCCTGCCACCGGGGTCCACCCGGTCGAGCTCCCCTCGCCCGAACCCGCCGCGATCACCACGGCTCGACACACCAAGGAACCATGGCTCGACATACCAAGGAAGGGAGTCGACATCCCCGCCCAGAGGACGCATAGTCGACTCCAGGAGAGCTGCTCACGCAGCAGGCCCACCTACACCACCCCCCGGGACTGCATCCGCTGGAGTCGTCCACCGAGCAACCGGGTGAGTCGAGGAGGAGTTCACGTTGATGGGTTGGTACGGCAACGGAACAGGGTCGAGCGCCGGCCATCGGCTCCGACCATGAGCACCCGAGGTCCGATCCCGAGCCCACTGGTGGCCAGGATCCGCAGGTCCGTGATCGGCGACGACCAGGTGATGCCCGGGCCGTACGGTCCGCGGCGGGTGACGTACGCCGACTACACGGCTTCGGGTCGGGCCCTGACCTTCATCGAGGACTTCATCCGGGACGAGGTGCTGCCCCGCTACGCCAACACGCACACGGAATCCAGCGGCACCGGCTTGCAGACCACCCGGCTGCGCGAGGACGCGCGCGCGATCATCCACGCCGCGGTCGGTGGCGACGAGGACACGGTCGTCATCTTCGCCGGCTCGGGATGCACCGGAGCCATCGACAAGCTGGTCGGCATCCTCGGGATCCGGCTTGCCTCGAGCCTGGACGACCGCTACCACCTGAGCGACACCATCGCCGCCCAGGATCGCCCCGTCGTGTTCATCGGGCCCTTCGAGCACCATTCGAACGAGCTGCCCTGGCGCGAGTCGGTCGCGGACGTCGTCGTGATCTCCCAGGACTCCGATGGGCACATCGACGCCGCCCAGCTCGAGCGGGAGCTGGTGAAGTACGCCGCCCGGCCGCTTCTCATCGGTTCGTTCTCGGCGGCCAGCAACGTCACCGGCATCGTCAGTGACACCCACGGCCTCTCTGCCCTGCTGCATCGCCATGGCGCCCTGTCGTTCTGGGACTTCGCCGCCGCCGGCCCCTACGTCGACATCGAGATGCACGCCGCAGCGGGCGGCGACCCGCTGTCCTACCTGGACGCCATCTTCCTCAGTCCCCACAAGCTGATCGGCGGGCCCAGCACTCCTGGCGTCCTGGTCGTGCGGCGCGAGCTGCTGGCCAACCGGGTGCCCGACGTCGTCGGTGGGGGCACCGTGGCCTACGTCAACCCCAGTGAGCACCGGTACGTCGACGACCCCGCCCAACGCGAGGAGGGCGGCACCCCGGCCATCGTCGAGGCGATCCGCGCCGGGCTGGTGTTCCAGCTGAAGCAGGCCGTGGGGGTGGACGTGATCCGTTCCCACGAGGAGGACTACCTGCGGCGTGCCATCGGCGCCTGGCTGCAGGAGCCGTCCGTCGAGATCCTTGGCGACCTGCAGGCGCAGCGGCTCTCGATCCTCTCGTTCGTCGTCCGTGCCCCGAGCGGGCGACACCTGCACCACAACTTCGTCGTCGCCCTGCTCAACGACCTGTTCGGGATCCAGTCCCGCGGCGGGTGCTCGTGCGCAGGCCCGTACGGACACCGACTGCTGGGCATCGACCAGGAGCGGTCGCGCGAGTTCGACCGCGAGATAGCCCACGGGTGCGAGGGCATCAAGCCCGGTTGGGTCCGGGTGAACCTCAACTACTTCATCTCCGAGGCCGTCTTCTCCTACGTCGTGCAGGCCGTGCGGCTCGTGGCCAGGGACGGGTGGCGCCTGCTCGGTGACTACCGGTTCGAGCCGAGCACCGGACTCTGGCGGCACCGTCAGGGACCGGCCGAGCCTCCGCTGCGGCTGGACCAGGTGACGTATGACGCGCAGGGCGCCATGCGCTACCCGAGCCATCAGGACCGCGCACCGGAGTCCGATCTCAAGGGCTACCTCGAGCAGGCCGAGGCTGTGCTCACGGCAGCCACACCTGCCCCCGACGGCCCGATCGACCACCTGGAGAT
>NZ_JBTSDU010000181.1:0-4654 GCF_054605595.1 Georgenia sp.
CTGGAAGATCATCCCGGTCTTGCGCCGCGCAAGGCGCAGGTCGCGCCCGTCCAGTGCGGAGACCACGGCGCCGTCCACCGTCACCGTGCCCGAGTCGGGGCGCTCGAGGGCGTTGATGAGGCGCACGAGGGTGCTCTTGCCCGCACCGCTCTGGCCCACGATCCCGTAGATCTCCCCGCGGGAGACCTCCAGACTCGCGTGGTCGAGCGCGTGCACCTCGCCCCCGGCGGTACGGAAGGTCTTGGACACGTCGACGACAGAGATCATCGAACCCTCCCGATGTGGCCGACGACGTCCGCGGGCGCGGGCGTCCCCGGCAAATGTGCTGGATGACAGGTAAATGTGCTGGACGACCAGCCGTTCTGTCCAATCGGTGAGACTCAAGTCTCAAATCTCGGGTGCACCATCGCGCTCTGGTGCCGCAGGGGCAGGTCCTGCCGGACACGTGGGCCACGTGCCCGCCGATGAGCACGGAGGTACCTGCCCGGCAGGGTCGGCGGGAACCGCGCGCGCCGGGTCGTCCGGCAGGGTCCTACCCGCGCAGCCGGGCCAGCCCGCGAACGGCCCGCTCGAGCGTGGCGCGTTCCTTCACGAACGTGAACCGCACCCACGAGCGCAGCTGTCGCGCCACCTCACCGGACCCGGTGTCCGCCCGGCCCTCAAGGGCACGGGAATGTGTCGCCTGTCGACCAGGATCATCGCCATCGCCGAGGATCGACCGGCAGAACGCCGTCACCGGCACCCCGACGACGCCGGCGAGCTCGGGCAGCCGCCGGCACAGGTCGGCGCCGTCGGCGAACCCGAGGCCGGCGGCGTCGGCGACCACGAAGTACGTCCCGCGCGGGATGGTGGGGGTCAGGCCGACGCCGTCGAGCGCCTCGCACAGCAGGTCCCGCCGCCGCTGCAGCGATCGCGCCAGCCCGGTCACGTACTCGCCCGTGCGGCCGTCCTCGTCCGCCAGCCCGACGGCGACCGCGTGCTGGAACGGTCCCGACGCCACGTAGGTGAGGAACTGCTTCACCGTGCGCACCGCCGTGACGAGCTCGGCCGGGCCGTGCAGCCAGCCCACTTTCCAGCCGGTGAAGGACAGGGTCTTCCCGGCGGAGGAGATCGTGATCGTCCGACCCGCCATGCCGGGCAGCGTGGCCATCGGCACGTGCGCGGCGCCGTCGTACAGGAGGTGCTCGTAGACCTCGTCGGTGACGACGATGACGTCGTGGGCGACGGCGGCCGCCGCGAGCAGGTCCATCTCCTGCGGGGTCAGCACCGTGCCGGTCGGGTTGTGCGGGGTGTTGAGCAGGAGCAGGCGGGTGTGCGGACCGAACGCGGCTGTGACGTCGGCCTGGTCGAGACGGAAGCCGTCGGGCGTCGGCCGCAGCGGGAGGGTGGTGTGCGTCGCCCCGGTCAGGGCGATGGCGGCGGCGTAGGAGTCGTAGAACGGCTCGAGGGTGAGCACCTCGTCACCGGGACCGGCGAGCGCGAGGATCGTGGCCGCGATCGCCTCGGTGGCACCGGCGGTGACCAGCACCTCGGTGGCGGGGTCGACGTCGAGACCGTAGTTCCGGCGCTGGTGCGCGGCCACGGCGTCGAGCAGCGCGGGGATGCCGGGGCCCGGCGGGTACTGGTTGTGGCCGTCCCGGATCGCGGCGATCGCAGCGTCCTTGAGGTGCTGGGGACCGTCGACGTCGGGGAAGCCCTGGCCCAGGTTGACCGCGCCCGTGCGGGTCGCGAGTGCGGACATCTCCGCGAAGATCGTCGACGCGACGGCGCCGTCGGGGGCGAGGAGGCCCACGGCGCGGGCGACGGCGGTCCAGTGGCCATGTTGCATGACGCCGATTGTGCCTCGCAGGCCCGTCCCGCGCGCCGCCCGGCCGTCGGGCGGGACGGGCACCACGCTGCGGCGGCTACCGTGGCGTCCGTGATCCACGCCGCCACCGAGCTCCTCGCCTCCTGGTCCGCCCCCGACCCGCGGCAGGAGGAGACGGTCGCCGGCTACCTCGACCACCTGCGCACCCACGGCGTGGCGGCGCTCTCGCGCGACGGCGACCCGGCCCACCTCACGGCCAGCTGCGTCGTCCTCACGCCGGACCTCACCGAGGTGCTGCTGTGCTTCCACGGCAGGGGCAGGTTCTGGGTGCAGTTCGGCGGGCACCTCGAGCCCGAGGACGTCTCGCTCGCCACCGCCGCCCGGCGCGAGGCGCGCGAGGAGAGCGGCCTCGCCGGTCTGGACCTGCTGAGCCCGGTCCCATTCGACGTCGACCGGCACGCCCTCTCGGGTGCGTGGCGGTGCGCCGAGCACCTCGATGTCGGCTTCGTGGCGCTCGCACCGCGGGCGGCCGCGATCGCCGTCAGCCCGGAGAGCGGCGACGTCGCCTGGTGGCCCGTCGATGCCGTCCCGGCGGAGTCCGCGCACGGACTGGCGGACCGGGTCCGGCGGGCGACCGAGTTCGCGGCGGCCCAGCTCGCGGCCGAGCCGCACCCCTAACAGGTGCTGGTGGGCCGAACGCGTGGGGATGAGCCATCGGGCGCGGATCGGCGGGGCCGACGGACACCGGGGCGCCTCCTGCGGGGCCGCGCGTCACGCTGGGCACAGGCCGAACCGCCTCGCGGGTGCGACCAGCCCGTATCTGCTCCAGCACCACAGGACAACCCGCTGCACTGGGCATGAGGGACGTTCCGCCTGGTTTGTAGGTCCCCGGCGACTCAACCGACTTCGGAGATCAACGTTCGAGGAGGCCAAACGCCGAGACGTCCCGATCCTGCTCTCCGTCGGGTACGCCGCCTGCCCCTGGTGCCACGAGGTGAAGGCATCGACGGCTGTTGGCGGGATCTGACGAAACTGCAGGTCAGAGGGGGCGCCGTGGGTCGTCCTGGTTCATCCAAGACCGCCCTGGGATACCGATTTCAGGGCTTCGTGCATCACTCTCGTGTATCACTCGGGCGCTCCTGCGACATGTCGAGGCACCTAACACGTCCAGGGGAACGTGTCAGGCCTCGAGCGACTTCTCAACACGTTGCATATTTGCAACGCTACCATAGGATGAGTCGCATGGACCTTGCGGAGCGCGTCGCGACCCTGCGCCGGGTGAACGGGCTGAGTGCTCGTCAGCTCGCGGCGCTGGTCGATGTCGCCCCGACGACGGTGACCCGGATCGAGTCCGGAGCCGTGAGTCCATCCTTCGACCTGGCGCAGGAGATCCTGACCGTCCTGGGCGAGCCGATCGGCTTTACCGGAGTTGCCGACGTAGCCGTGATTGCTGCCGCATGGCTCGCATTGGATCCCTCGCTCGGCGTCACGGTCACGCCGGAAGTCGAAGCATGGCGACAGCGCTGGACTCGGATGGGGCTGGTCGATGACCAAGGACGGGTGGTGCCGGGCAAGGAGCCGGATCTGCTGTTCAGTGCCGGCCGTGCCGCTCGGCTCACTCGCCGTCCCGGCGCCGTTGACTACAAGGCCGGACCGAGTGCGTACGACCTTGCCGGCGCTCTCGACGCGGCCGGGTTCGAGTACGCGCTGACGGGTGACGCCGGGGCGAACCTCTACCGCTCCAGCGCGGGAGAGGCCTGGCCGGTGCTCTACGTCGAGGACGTCGCGCGCGCCGCCGCAGCGGCGGGGCTCGTGCTGAAGGAGCCGGCCTCCTTCGGGATGCGGGTCACGCTGATCCCGTTCGACGGCGTGAGCGAACTCGGCCGCACCGCGATCGACGGCGTGACTGTCGCCGCACACGAGCAGGTGGTCCTCGACGCTTATGGCGGCATCGACCGTATGGCGGAGCAGGCCGACATCTTGCTGGGCTTGCGTGGGGCGTAGCGAACAACTGAGCTCTAACGATTGCACTTGCTTCGAATATTGCGAATGATGGAGGCCTGAGAGGGGACCATCATGACCGCGCTCGCCCTCACGCCCGTCCAGCCAGACGAGTCCGACATCCACACCGCCGTCGAGGCGCTGCCTCACATCAAGAGCTACCTAGCCGACCACCCCGACAGCGTCATCAGGCTCGTCGTCGCCGACGATCCCCAAGACACGCTCGTTGTTCCGCGCGGGGCCGTGGAACTGCTTGCACGGGTGCTCGCGCACATGGCTGCGGGACAAGGGGTCTCTGTCGTGCCCGCTCACGCTGAGCTGACCACCCAACAGGCGGCGGACCTGCTCAACGTCAGTCGGCCGTTCCTCATCGGTCTCCTCGATGCCGGCGAGATCGAGTACCGCAAGGTTGGCAAGCACCGGCGGATCAAGGCGCAGTCGCTGCTGGCCCACATGGCCCGCGAGGACCAGGAGCGGCGTGAAGCCGCGGACGAGCTGACCCGGCTCAACCAAGACATGGGTCTGCTCTGACGTGTTGCTCGCCGTCGCTTATGACCCAATGTGTTCTCCCCGAGCACGCTTCGACACCTGCTGATCCGACGCGGCCCCGAGCCGCACGTATCCAGGCAAGCTTGACCGACGAGATTCTCGACGAACTTGTCAACAACGTCGCGACGAACTCAACCTTGCCCCGAGTTGCGCAGGCACGCGTTCTCGGCCTCAGACCTCCGGAAGTAGGGCCGCGTTGAGTGTTGAGATTTATGCGGGCGTGATCTGGTAGGTGATGGGGCGGCGGTCGCCCGGCGTGCGTGGTGGGGTGGTGTTGAGTTCGTCGGTGAGCAGTTG
>NZ_JBTSDU010000182.1:0-4567 GCF_054605595.1 Georgenia sp.
GCCCCCCCCGGAACCCCCACCCCGCAACGCCCCCCCCCGGACGTCGAACAGGTCCTAACGTGCCGTTTCTCGCTGAATTCGGCACTTTAGGACCTGTTCGGCGATGAGGGGTGGGGGAGGCGGCGATGAGGGGGGAGGTGGCGATGAGGGGGGATGGGGCGGGAGCGTCAGCGCAGGGTGTTCTCGATGCAGCGCGTGAGCTCGGTCTGGTTGCTGCCGAACTGGTCGAAGCAGGCCTGCACCTCGGGCCCGAAGACCTGGTCCAGGATGACCGAGCCGAGGACCGTGGAGAGGATCCCCAGGACGATCACCACGACCGCGGTGACGATGCCCGCGATCGCCACGCCCCGGTTCGTCGCCTCGCCGCGGCTGGTGCGGCGCACGCCGATGATGCCCAGCACGAGGGCGACGATCCCGATCACCAGGCCGAGCAGGCCAACGAAGGGGATCCATGCGAAGAGCAGGCCGGCGAGCGCGACGATGAGCGCAGCGAGGCCCATGCCGTTGCGCGGCTGAGCGCCGTAGTGGCCGTACTGCTGTGGCTGCGCGTACTGGCCGCTGTACTGCGGCTGGTATCCGGGCGCGCCGTACTGGCCCGGGGCGCCATACTGCCCACCTGCCGGCTGGCCGTACTGCCCGGGGTCGGGCTGGCCGTACTGGGGTGCCCCGCCCTGTTGGCCGTACTGCCCGGGGTCCGGCTGGCCGTACTGGGGTGCCCCGCCCTGTTGGCCGTACTGCCCGGGGTCCGGCTGGCCGTACTGCGGCGCCTCGCCCTGTTGGCCGTACGCCGGCGGCCCGTCCTGGCGGACGCCGTACCTCGGCGCGTCCGGGTCCGGGGTGGGCGTCGGCGCCGGGGGAACGCCGTCGGCGCCCTGCTCGGGGGTGGTTCCGTCCTGCGGGTCCTGACCATCGTTGGAAGTCATGACGCTCATTGTGCAGGGAGGAGGCCCGGCGCGCCCGAGCGCCGGGCTCAGCCTTTGACCGAACCTGACATGAGACCGCCCACGAAGTACTTGCCCAGCAGGATGTACACCACGAGCGTGGGCAGCGACGCGAACAGGGCGCCCGCCATCGAGATCCCGTAGTTCTGCAGCATCGCGCCGTTCGCGAGGTTGTTCAGCGCGAGCGTGACGGGACCGTTCGACGGCGTCGCGAAGAAGACCGCGAAGAGGAAGTCGTTCCACGCCGAGGTGAACTGCCAGATGAGCACGACCACGAAGCTGGGGATCGACAGCGGCAGCACCACGGACGCGTACGTACGGAGCATGCCCGCACCGTCGACCCGGGCCGCCTCGATGAGCTCTTTGGGCACCGACTCGTAGTAGTTGCGGAAGATCAGTGTCGTGATCGGGATGCCGTAGATGACGTGCAGGACGATCAGGGTGGGGATCCCGTTCGGCAGCCCGGAAGCCATGACGATCTGGTTCAGCGGGATGATCACGGCCTGGTACGGGATGAACATCCCGAACAGGATGAGCGTGAAGACCAGGTTCGCGCCCCGGAAGGACCATCGCGAGAGCACGAAGCCGTTCATGGACCCCAGGAAGGCCGAGATGATCGACGCCGGCACCACCATCTGCAGCGTGCGGAAGATCGACGGCGCGAGCGCGTCCCAGGCCGCCTTCCAGTTGTCCAGCGTCCACAGCATCGGCAGCGCCCAGGCGCGTGCGGGGGAGGCGTCGCCCGGGCCCTTGAAGCTGGTCACGACGAGGACGTACACGGGGATCAGCACGAACGCCACGGAGAGCAGGAGCAACGCGTAGCGCAGGGTGCGCTGCCAGGAGTACCGCTGCGCCGGGCGGCGCCGCCCGGTCGTGGCAGCGGCCCCGACCGCGGGCGGGGCGGGGGTCGACGTCGTGGTCATCGTGCGTCCTTCCGCGAGGTGTGGATCAGGTACGGCACCACGAGGAGCGCCACGATGATAAGAAGGATCGAGCCGACGGCCGCCGCGTTCGCGTAGTCGAAGCTCGACTTGAACATGTACATGTCGACCGCCGGCACCTTGGTCTGGTAGTTGGCCGGCTTGGAGATCGACATGATGAGGTCGAAGGCCTTGAGTGACATGTGCCCGATGATGATCAGCGCGGACAGCGCCACCGGGGAGAGCTGCGGGAAGATCACGTGGCGGTACAGCTGCCACTCGCTCGCGCCGTCGATCCGGCCCGCCTCGCGCAACTCTTCGGGGATGCCTCGGAAGCCGGCGAGGAACAGCGCCATGACGTAGCCCGAGAGCTGCCAGACGGCGGGGATCGCGATGGCCGCGATGCCCCACGTGACGTTGTTCCACCAGGGGTTCTGCAGGAAGTCCAGGCCGACCATCTGGAACAGCCGGTTGAGGCCGAGGGCGTTCGCGCCCTCGTTGGAGTTCAGCAGCCACCGCCAGACCACACCGGAGGCCACGAAGGACACCGCCATCGGGAAGAGGTAGATCGATCGGAAGAAGCCCTCACCCTTGAAGGGGCGCTCGAGGAGCCACGCCCACAGGAAGCCGATCACCATCGTGCCGACCAGGAACACCCCGGTGTACAGCAGGAGGTTCTTCAGGGAGTGCTGGAACTCCTCCGAGGCCAGCAGGTCGAGGTAGTTCCGGAAGCCGACGAAGAGGGACGGATCCTTCCCGACGCCCTGCCCGGCCGTGTGGTTGTCCGTCATCGACGTCACCTGGTTGACGGCGATGAGGCCGTAGACGAAGACGGCCATCAGGATGAGGGACGGGGTCAGCAGGAGAAGGGGTGGTCCCCAGCGCTTGACGGTCTTCATGGGTTCTCCGGCGGTCGGTCGGCGACGGCGGTGGTCGAGCTGCTGGGTGCAGCGTACGGGCGAGGTGGCGCGCGGGCGCGCCGTGACGTCCGGTCCCGGCCGGGGGCGGCCGGGACCGGACGCCGTCTCGTCAGCCGACGGCGGCGACGAGGTCCTGCTGGTAGCTGGCCAGGTCCGAGGCGCCGGTGGTGAACTTGCTGGTGGCGTCGGCGATGGCGTTCAGCGTGGCGACCGGTGCGGCCGCGCCGTGGGCGAGGGACGGCACGATCGCGTCCTTGCCGTAGGACTCGATCGCGGTCTGCTGGTACGCGGAGAACTCAGCCGGGTCGGCGTCGGTACGAGCCGGGATGGAGCCCTTCGCCTTGTTGAACGCGACCTGCCCCTCGAGCGAGCCGATGGTCTCCAGCCACGCCTTGGCGCCGTCCGGGTTCGGGGCGCCGACCGGCAGGGTGAAGGAGTCGGCGAGGAAGCCGAACATCCCGTCGCTGCCGGGGACCGGGAAGTCGATGAAGCCGGTGCCGCGCTCGATGCCCTGCTCCTCGAACGCCGCGACCGCCCAGTCGCCCATCACGTTGTAGGCGGCGCTGCCGTCGATGACCAGCTGGGTGGCCTCGGGCCAGTCCAGACCGTCACGGTCGGTGTTGGTGTAGGAGATCAGCGTCTCGAAGTCTCCGAGTGCCGCGGTGACCTCCGATCCGGCCCAGTCGGTGGTGCCGGTCCACAGGCCGTTGTAGCCCTCGGCCCCGAGGTCCGCCATGAGGACCGTCTCGAGCAGGTTCACCTGCGTCCAGGTCGTGGCGACCGAGAGCGGGGTCTTGCCCGTGGCCTTGACCTTCTCGAGGTCGGCGATCCAGGAGGCCATGTCCGTAGGCGCGGTGCCCGGGTCGATCCCGGCCTCCTTGAGCACGGTCGGGTTGGCCCAGACCATGTTCGAGCGGTGGATGTTCGAGGGCACGGAGTAGATGGAGCCGTCCACCGTGAGCAGGTCCAACAGGTCCTGCGGGAAGACGTCGTTCAGACCGAACTCGTCATACAGGGCCGAGACGTCCTCGAGCTGCCCGGCGTTGATGTAGTCGGCCAGCTCCAGCCCGGCGTGGGCCTGGAAGGTGTCCGGCGGGTCGCCGCCCTGCAGGCGGGTCTGGAGGAGGTCCTTCGCGGCCGACCCGGCGCCACCGGCGATCGCGCCGTTGACGAACGTGAATTCTGGGTGCTGCTCGGTGAACACCGCCTCGAGCGCCTGGAGGCCGGCGAGCTCGGAGCCCTGGGCCCACCACGTGAAGACCTCGACGTCACCGCCTGCCGCCTTGTCGGTGCCGCCGCTGGCGGCGGGGCTCGCCGTGTTCGTGTCGCTCGTCCCGCCACCACAGGCGGCGAGGACGAGGCTGGCGGCCGCGATACCGGCCACCGCTGCAATACGTCGCATTCTCGTGCTCCTTCGAAACTTCGTCGTCTCGCCGGTGCGGCGGGGGCGCCTCACCGTCCTGGTCCGTGCTGCGAGCCGCTGGCTCGCGGTACCAACTCGGGACCATAGTGCTCTGACCGTCCCGGCTTTGTCACCTGACTGGAATAAATGTAGCCAGTTCGTGACCTCCCAGGATGGGTTGATCGCACCATGTTGGCGATCATACTCACCTTCCTCGCTCAAAAGAGAACATGAACTACCACCCGGGCGGTCGGGCGATGTCTCAGGAAGGGGTCTCGGCGAGGTCGGGCGCGTGCTCCAGCGCGAGGGCGACCGCCCCGAGCGCGATCGTCCGGGCGCCGAGAGCCGCGGGTTCCACGCGCACGCGGGGCCACACGGACGGGA
>NZ_JBTSDU010000183.1:0-3427 GCF_054605595.1 Georgenia sp.
TGGATGGCCGGATTGTCGAAGTCGATCTCGCAGCTCACCCTGAACGAGTCCGATGGCGCGAGCGACGCGTGCGCGGACTTGTCCGCCACGGTGATGGGCTTCAGCACCTCGATCATGCGGCGGCGCGCGCCCTGGCGCGCCAAGCCGGCGCGTTCGATCATCGAGACGAACGGCGCGGCGCTGCCATCCATGGCGGGCACTTCCGGCCCGTCGATCTCGACGCGCGCATTGTC
The DNA here is from genome assembly GCF_054605595.1 of Georgenia sp. NCBI lineage: Bacteria > Bacillati > Actinomycetota > Actinomycetes > Allobogoriellales > Allobogoriellaceae > Georgenia > Georgenia sp. The sequence continues at coordinate 234 of NZ_JBTSDU010000183.1, forward strand.
GACGCCGCAGCCCACGAGCGCGGCCATCAGATGCTCGATCGTGCCGACGCGGGCGCCGTTCTCGATGCCGACCACGCTGCACAGGCGCGTATCGACCACATGGCGCCAAGTGGCGGGAACGATCGTCCCGCCCATGTCCGTGCGCTGGAAAACGATTCCGGTGTTGGGCGCCGCCGGCGACAGAGTCATCGTCACCGTCTCGCCACAATGCAGCCCCGTGCCGGTACAGGCGGCGGAGGTCTTCAGCGTATTCTGAAACGTGGTGCCGTCGCGACGAACCGACATTTTCTTGCGACCCCTTCGTTCCCGCCCGTTCATCAAGGCTCGAACGTCCTTTTCCAGGCGCCCGGCCTTGCCCCCCTCAGGGCGGGGATTCGAGCGCTTCGGAGGTGTAACAAGCACCCCCGAAGCACTCAAATCACTAATTGTTACAGAATGTTGCGGCCTTTCCGTCAGTTCGCCTGGCGGCGCAGGAAGGCCGGGATGTCGAGCAGATCGTCATCCCCCTCCGACACCTTGACCCGGTCCTTCGGGTCCAGGCCACCCAGGGACGCCTGGGCCGGGGCCGGAGCCGCCTTCGCGGGCTCGGCCGGGGCCGTGGGGGCCTTCCGGGGCGCGGATCCGCCGGTCACCCTGCCGAACAGGGAGCCGATGCGGCCGCGGGCGGGCTTCGCCGGCGCCGAGCCGGCATTGACCAGGTCCGCGGTGGTGAAGGGATTGGCCACGGGCTCGGCGGTCCGCTTGCCGGTCGGCTCGACCGGACGGGGCGGAATGAAGGCCTCGGGCTTCTTGACCGGCTGGGCCACCGGAGCCGCGGATGCGGCGGCGGGCGCCATGGCCGGTTCGGCCATCAGCGGGGCTTCGGCCTCGGGCGCCGGGGCGGCAGGAGCGGGCTCCTGGACCGGGGCGCTCATGACCGGAGCGGCGGCGGGACGCGAGGGCACCATGGCCGGAGCGGCCGGGGCCACGCGCGGTTCCATGACCGGCGCGGCCATGGGGGCCGGCTGGACAACGGGTGCCATCGGCATGGCGGCTTCCATGGCGGGCTGGGCGGCCGTGGCGACGGGCGCCATGGCTGCTTCCGCGGCGGGAGCGCCGGCCGAAGCCGAGCCGCGGCCCGTCGTGCGGCGACCGCCCTCGACGACGAGGAGCGGCTGGCCGGGCTTGGGCATCGACATCTGTTCGGCATCGATGCCGGTCGCGACGACCGAGACCCGCATCACGCCTTCCAGGCTTTCGTCGAAGGTCGAGCCGAAGATGATGTTGGCGTCGGCGTCGACTTCGTCGCGGATGCGGTTAGCCGCCTCGTCCACCTCGAACAACGTCATGTCGAGGCCGCCCGTGATGTTGATGAGCACGCCCTTCGCGCCCTTCATGGTGATGTCCTCGAGCAGCGGGTTCGAGATCGCCGCCTCGGCCGCATCGAGCGCGCGACGGTCGCCCGACGCCTCGCCCGTGCCCATCATGGCCTTGCCCATCTCGGCCATCACGGTGCGGATGTCCGAGAAGTCGAGGTTGATCAGGCCCGGCATGACCATCAGGTCCGTCACGCCGCGCACGCCGGAGTAAAGGACGTCGTCCGCCATCTTGAAGGCGTCGGCGAAGGTCGTCTTCTCGTTGGCCACCCGGAACAGGTTCTGGTTCGGGATGATGATCAGGGTGTCGACATACTGCGTCAGGTCCTGGATGCCCTGCTCGGCCGTGCGCATGCGGTGCGCGCCCTCGAAGTGGAAGGGCTTGGTCACCACGCCCACGGTCAGGATGCCCATCTCGCGCGCGGCGCGGGCGATGACGGGACCGGCGCCCGTGCCGGTGCCGCCGCCCATGCCGGCGGTGATGAACACCATGTGCGCGCCCTGAAGATGCTCGACGATCTGGTCGATGCCCTCTTCGGCGGCCGCGCGGCCGATATCCGGACGCGAACCGGCGCCGAGACCCTGGGTCACGGTCAGGCCGAGTTGGATCTTCTGGGGCGAGCTGGACAGGGAAAGCGCCTGGGCATCCGTGTTGGTGACCAGGAACTCGACGCCCTCGAGCTGGGACTGGATCATGTTCTCGACGGCATTGCCGCCGGCGCCGCCGACGCCGACGACCACGATACGCGGCTTCAGGTCTTGGATCGTAACAGGTACCGATAGGTTCAAGGTCATTGGGTCCTCCGTCTCAAAACGTGTCGTTGCAGGTTTCGTGTCGGGTTTCTTTTCGTCATCTCCGCCCTCATGCGTTCATGGCTATGGCACCTCGGGTCAGAAGTTTTCGCGCAGCCACGAGCCGATCCGGCCCACCATGCCGGCGCCGTTTCGCATCTGCGGCACGATCTGCTGCGCGAGAAGTCCGGGCTTATGCACCGCGTAGGTGAGCAGGCCCGCGCACGTGGCGAAGGCGGGTCCGCCGGTCGCTTCCGCGATGCCGGCGACGCGCACCGGACGGCCCAGGCGGACCTGCTTGTCGAGGACGAGGGCGCCCAGGTCGGCCGCGCCGGGCAACTGGCTCGCGCCGCCGGTCATCACCAGGCGCCGGCCGGCCACGCGGTCGAAGCCGCTGGCCTCCAGGCGCGCGCGCACCAGTTCGAACGTTTCCTCCAGGCGCGGCTGGATGATGCCGACCAGGATCGACTTGGGGACGTGGTTGGCCTGGCCCTGGTTGGGCGTCTCCTGGCCGATCTGGGGCACGTCGATGAAGTCGCGGTTGTCGGACGGCGAGGGCATGGCGCTGCCATAGAGCGTCTTGATGCGCTCGGCGCCCACGACCGGCGTCGACAGGCCGCGCGCGATGTCGTTGGTGACGTGCGAGCCGCCGATGGGGATCGAGTCGGTGTAGACGGCCTCGCCGCCGAAGAAGACGGCGATCGAGGTGACGCCGCCGCCCATGTCGAGAAGCGTGGCGCCCAGCTCCATCTCGTCATCGACGAGGGTGGCCAGCGCCGAGGCGTAGGGCGAGGAGACGCGCGTCTCGATCTCGAGGTGGCAGCGCTCGATGCAGGTGGTCAGATTGCGTACCGCGCTCGCGCCCGCCGTGATGACGTGCATATTGGCGCCCAGATGGTCGCCGTACATGCCGCGCGGATCGCTGACCCGCGCGCCGTCGAGCGAGAAGCCGACCGGAATCATGTGCAGAAGTTCGCGGTCGGTGGCCGCCGCGTCCTCATAGCCCTGGGCCAGCACGCGGCCGACGTCGTCATCGCCGACCTCATA
>NZ_JBTSDU010000183.1:3437-4403 GCF_054605595.1 Georgenia sp.
TCGATCGAGACCTCGACGCCGACGGTGCGCGAGGAGGGGTTGCCGCAGGAGATGTTGACCACGAGCTGCTCGATGGTCTCGCCCGCCATCTGCTCGGCCGCGTGGACGGCGTTGCGGATCGAGATTTCCGCCGCATCCATGTCGACGATGGCGCCGTTGCGCACCCCTTTCGCCATCTGGTGGCCGATGCCGATCACCCGGATGCCGCTGGACGCGTCCGCGCGCGCGATGAAGCAGCACAGCTTGGTGCTGCCCACGTCCAGCGCCGCGATGAGGCCGGTGCGAATCTTGCTCACGACGTCTGTTCCCCTCGTCCCCGAATCACGTTTCGTGGTCCTTGCCCGCGACACCCGGCCGGCGCACGGCCTTGGGCCGCGCCATCACCTCGGTCGGCAGCGTCACCACCAGCCGGTCCGGCAGCCGCAGATCGACGGCGGCCAGGTCGCGCTTGAGAATCCCTTGCGTCCGCTCGATATGGGCCAGGCGCGCCCACGCGCCGGCCGCGTCGTCCTCGGGCAGCTTCACTTCGATCGAATCGTCGAGCTGGACGTTCCAGCGCCGTCCGCCGACGCGCACGGCGGCGGTCACGCGGCGCGCCAGGTCGGGCTCGACCGCGATCGTGTCGAACAGCTCCTGGGCGTAGGCCGGCGCTTCCGGCCCGACCAGGAGGAGAAGGTTGCCGAAGCGGTCCAGGTTCTTGTCGGTCAGCACCACGCCCTCGGCATCGACCAGCATCACGCGCCCGTCGTGCTGCCAGAGGGCGAAGGGTTGGCGCTCGACGATGCGGACATAGATCGTGTCAGGCGTGCGGCGCTCGACCGCGGCCGACTGCACCCAGGGCAGCGCCTCCAGCCGCGCCTTGGCGGCGAACAGGTCGAAGCCGAACAGGGGCGTGCCGCGGCGCACCCGCAGCGCGGCCATGACCTCGTCCTTGCCGGCGTTCTCGCGCCCTTCCAGATAGACGTT
>NZ_JBTSDU010000184.1:0-4397 GCF_054605595.1 Georgenia sp.
ATGCCGGTGGTGCGGTGAACGCGATCGCGCAGATCTCCGAGGTGATCGCGAGGATCAACGACTACCAGATGACGATCGCCTCGGCGGTGGAGGAGCAGACCGCGACCACGAACGAGATGGCGCGTGGGGTGGCCGAGGCCGCCACCGGCTCCGGGGAGATCGCCGACAACATCACCGGGATCGCGGCGGCCTCCGCCGCCAGCACCCGGGACCTCGCCGGGATCACCGAGGCCGTGGCCGAGCTCGCCGCTCTCGCCGAGGCCCAGCGTGCCCAGGTCGCGGTCTTCCGGATCTGAATCAGGTCAACGACTGTGTCTGCCATCCGTGTGCTCGTCGTCGACGACTCCGTCGTCGTCCGGCGACTCGTCACCCAGGCGCTCGGCCAGGACCCGCAGATCGAAGTGGTCGGTACCGCCGCCAACGGCCGGATCGCCCTGACCAAGGTCGACCAGCTGACCCCCGACCTGGTGACTCTCGATATCGAGATGCCCGAGCTCAACGGCATCGAGACGGTTCGTGCGCTGCGGGCGGCGGGCCGCCGGATGCCGGTCGTCATGTTCTCGACGCTCACCGAGCGGGGCGCCGTCGCCACCCTCGACGCGCTCACGGCCGGGGCGAGCGACTACGTGGCCAAGCCGACCGGCATGCACTCCGTCCAGGAGTCCATCCAGAAGGTGGTCGCGGAGCTGATCCCCAAGATCCACGCGCTCGTGCCGCACAAGGGCGGTGCGCTCGCGTACTCGGCGCGGGCCGGGGGAGCGGCCGCACCCGCGGGCGGGGTGGCGAAACGTGCGCTGCGGGCGCCCGAGCCGAACCCGGCGCGACCGGTGCGCGCCGTCGTCATCGGCTCCTCCACCGGCGGCCCGGCGGCGTTGTCGCAGGTGTTCGGCGGGCTCTGGAAGGCCATGGACGTGCCCATCGTGCTCGTGCAGCACATGCCGCCGGTGTTCACCGGACAGCTGGCGGCCCGGCTGGACCGCATGGGGCCGACGACGGTGGTCGAGGCGGCCGGCGGGGAGAAGCTCGAACCCGGTCACGCCTACCTCGCCCCGGGGGGCCGCCACCTGGAGCTGACCACCCGGGCCGGCCTCGTGCAGACGGTCCTCACCGACGGGCCGCCGGTGAACTTCAGCCGACCCTCCGTCGACGTCATGTTCCGCTCGGCCGTGCGGGTGCTCGGCGGGGACCTGCTCGCCGTCGTGCTGACGGGGATGGGGGCCGACGGGCGGGCGGGTGCGGGCGAGGTCGTCGCCGCCGGGGGGCGCGTCCTCGCGCAGGACGAGGCCTCGTCCGTGGTGTGGGGGATGCCCGGCGCCGTCACGACGGCGGGCTTCGCGCACCAGGTCCTGCCGTTGCAGGAGATCGGGGAGACGGTCATGCGCTTCGTGGAAGGGGGAACCAGGTGAGTGTCACCAGCAACTCGTTCACCTACGTGAGCGATCTGGTCCGGCGGCACAGCGCGATCCAGCTCGGACCAGGCAAGGAGTACCTCGTCGAGTCGCGGCTGATGCCGCTCGCTCGGGCCCGGGGCATGAACGGGACGGACGCCGTGGAGGCCTACGTCCAGCACGTGCGGCGCACCAACGACCCGGGCGACATCACCCAGGTCGTCGAGGCGCTCACGACGAACGAGACCTCCTGGTTCCGCGACAGCGTGCCGTTCACCGCGCTGAAGAACCACATCGTCCCGACGCTGGGGAGCGACGTGCGGATCTGGTCGGCGGCGTGCTCGACCGGCCAGGAGCCCTACAGCATCGCGATGATCCTGCAGGAGACCTCCATCCCGCGCTACTCCATCCTGGGCACGGACCTCAACGGTGCCGTGCTCGCACGGGCTCGATCCGGCCGCTACAGCCAGCTCGAGGTGAACCGTGGCCTGCCCGCACCCATGCTGGTCAAGAACTTCGAACGGGTGGGTGCTGCCTGGCAGGTCAGGCAGGAGCTGCGGGACACGGTCACGTTCCGTCAGCACAACCTGCTGCACGCCCTGCCCGAGGTCGGCAGCTTCGATGTGATCTTCCTGCGGAACGTGCTGATCTACTTCGGCCTGCCGACCAAGCGCGACATCCTCGGCCGGCTCCGCCGGCGGCTGCGCCCGGGCGGGTACCTCATCCTCGGTGCCGCCGAGACGACCGTCGGCATCGACCCCGCCTGGGACCGCGTAGAGGTCACCCGCGGCTCCGTCTACCAGCTCAGCGGAGGCAACGCATGAAGGCCCTCGTCATCGACGACTCGCGCGTGATGAGGCGCATCGTCACGAACACGCTCAACGGTCTCGGCTTCGAGACCGCGGAGGCCGGTGACGGTCGTGAAGCCCTCGACCGTCTCGAGGCGGGCGAGATGTTCGACCTCGCCACCATCGACTGGAACATGCCCGTGATGAACGGGCTGGAGCTGGTCACGGCGGTCCGGGCCAACCGTGACTGGCGCGACCTGACCCTCATGATGGTCACCACCGAGGCCGAGCACGGCCAGATCGTCCGCGCCCTGGCAGCCGGCGCCCACGAGTACCTCATCAAACCCTTCACCCCCGATGCCCTCATGGAGAAGCTGGACCTTCTCGGGCTGCTCACCGACAGGGAGACGTCATGACCGTCCTGGCAGGAATCGGTGCGCAGGTACTCGCCATCGCCGACGACTTCTTCACCGCCATGATCACCGGCGAGCCGGGTTCGATCCAGCTCACGGGCGACGTCGTCCTCACCGACCCCGTCTTCGCGTGGGTCGACGTCGCCGGGTCGTTCTCGGCCCGGGCCCTGCTCAGCACGGACCGGACCACGGCGGACGCCCTGGCCCGGGCACTGTTCGCGATGCCGGTGGACGAAGAGGTGTCGAACGCGGACCTGATCGACGCCTTCGGTGAGGTCGCCAACGTCGTGGGCGGGAACATCAAGGCGCTCCTGCCGCAGTCGGGCGTGCTCACCATGCCGCGGGTGGCTTCGCAGGCGCCGGAACCTGCGGGAGAATTGGTGCACCGGACCGATCTCGACTGGGCCGGGCGGGGGCTCGCGATCGACATCTGGAAGCTCGAGAACAACGAAGGAGGTATGGCATGAGGGTCCTCATCGCCGACGACAGCCGCGTGATGCGGAAGATCGTGATCCGTACCCTGCGCCAGGCAGGCTACGACGGGTGGGACATCACGGAGGCGTCCGACGGCGCGGAGGCGCTCGAGATCGCTCTCGAGCAGCGCCCCGACCTGATCCTCTCGGACTGGAACATGCCGGAGATGACCGGTATCGACATGCTGCGGAACCTGCGTGCCCAGGGCTCGGACATCCCGGTGGCGTTCGTGACGTCCGAGGGGTCGACCGAGATGCGTGAGTTCGCGGACGCCGAGGGGGCGCTGTTCCTCATCGCCAAGCCGTTCACCCCGGAAGCCTTCCGGGCCGCGTTGGACCCGGTGCTCGCATGAGTGGCGTCACCCCCCTGCCGCACGCGAAGGACGTGCGCGACCTCCTCGAGATGATGCTGGGCCGCGATGTCGAGCTCACGGTCGGCGGCGACGCCGTGAACCCGGCCTCGCCGATGGGTTTCGTCGTCGGCGTGTACGTCACCGAGATGCTGAAGACCGCGGCGCTCGTCGCGCTGGACGTCGACGCCGCGGCGCGTACCGGTGCGGCCCTCGCGCTCATCCCGCCCAGAGCGGCCGAGGACGCGGTCCAGGACGGCCGGCTCTCGGAGTCGCTCCTGGAGAACGTGTCCGAGATCCTCAATGTCACCGCCTCGTTGTTCAACGTCGACGGCGCCCCGCACCTGAAGCTGTACAGCGTGCACGACTCCGCCGTGGGGCTCCTGCCGGCCGACATCGCGAACTGGCTGCGCAGCTACGGCCCACGGCTCGACGCGACGGTCAGCGTGAAGGGCTACGGCGACGGTCAGGTCTCACTGGTCGTCATCTGAGACGTTCCGCGCGTTCTGCCGGCCCTGCCGATGGATGAGGGCGGCCCGGGGCCGCCTTCAGGGCAGAGGCCGGGCGTGGCTGAGCGAGCGCCACGCAACACCGAGGCACGACATCGAGTTTCCCTCCGATGTGGCGAAGGTCGTCCGATAGGCAGGGCGACGCGGCAAGAGCAGCCGACCCGCGCCGCCGAGAGGCGGCGCCGGTCGGCCGTGCGGGGGGCGCGCCGGAGGACGCACCACCGGGATCTCATCCCACCGACAAAGGAGCACGCATGTCTGACGACGCCGTCGGGGCCCCCCGCACCCCTGCGCCTGCAGCCGAGTCCCGGCCGGGCTGGTTCCGACGCGTGGTGAACCGGCTGTTCGACCTGCCGCTGACGGTGAAGTTCGCTGCGCTCGTGGCGATCCTCGCTGCCGTCACACTGGCCACCAACGCCTACGGCATGGTCACGATCCGGGCGATGTCGGCAGACACCGCGGAGCTGGCCCGGGGG
>NZ_JBTSDU010000185.1:0-4343 GCF_054605595.1 Georgenia sp.
TGGAAGTTCATGGCCGGGCTGGACAGGATGACGCCGGTCAGCCCACCGAACAGGAACGTCACCATGAAGCCCAGGCTGAAGAGCATGGGGGTCTCGAAGGTGATCTTCCCGCGCCACATCGTGCCGACCCAGTTGAAGAACTTCACGCCCGTGGGCACCGCGATCGTCATCGTCATCACGGAGAAGAAGTTCAGCATCACCCCGCCGGTGGTGAACATGTGGTGCGCCCACACGGTGACGGAGAGGGCGGCGATGGAGGCGGTGGCGAAGACGAGGCCCTTGTAGCCGAAGATCGGCTTGCGGGAGAAGACCGGGATGATCTCCGAGACGATGCCGAAGAACGGCAGCGCGATGATGTAGACCTCGGGGTGGCCGAAGAACCAGAACAGGTGCTGCCACAGCAGCGCCCCGCCGGCGTCCGGGTTGTAGATCTGGCCCCCGAGGACCCGGTCGACCACCATCCCGAACATCGCCGCGGCCAGCACCGGGAACACCATGAGCGCCAGGATCGCGGTGAAGAGGATGTTCCAGGTGAAGATGGGCATCCGGAACATGGTCATGCCGGGCGCGCGCATCGTGACGATGGTGGCGACGAAGTTCACCGAGCCGAAGATCGTGCCGAACCCGGTCATCGCCAGGCCCAGCACCCACAGATCACCGCCCACCCCGGGCGAGAAGGTCGCGTCGGCGAGGGGCATGTAGGCGGTCCAGCCGAAGCTTGCGGCCCCCTTCGGCGTCAGGAAGCCGGCTAGGGTGATGAGCCCGCCGAAGAGGAAGAGCCAGAAGGCGAACATGTTCAGGCGCGGGAAGGCGACGTCCGGCGCCCCGATCTGCAGCGGCACGAGGATGTTGCCGAACGCCGCGAACAGGGGCGTCGCGAACAGGAACATCATGATCGTGCCGTGCATCGTGAAGAGCTGGTTGTACTGCTCCTTGGACTGCAGCAGCATGCCGGTCTCGAAGAGCTCCGCGCGCATGAGCAGGGCGAGCACGCCGCCGATCATGAAGAAGATGAACGCGGCGATGAGGTACATGTAGCCGATCGTCTTGTGGTCCGTGGAGGTGATCCACGAAACGATCGTCCTGCCCAGGTGCTGCCGCTGCGGGCGCAGGCCCGGCACTGCCTCCGGGATGGTCTCGATGGAGGTCGCCATCAGTTCTGGGTCCCTTCGACGGTGGCGGGGATGTCGTACCGGCGGTTGAACTCGTCGCCGCGGCTCCCGGTCTGGCCGGCGTCACGCAAGGCGGACATCTCCTCGTCGTACGTGGCACGGTCGACCACCTCGACGTTGAAGAGCATCTCGGAGTGGAACTCGCCGCAGAGCTCGGCGCACTTGCCCGAGTACGTGCCCTCGCGCTGCGGGGTCACCTGGAACGTGTTCTCGCGGCCGGGGATGGCGTCGAGCTTGTACAGGAACGCGGGGATCCAGAACGAGTGTGCGACGTCGCGCGACTTGATGGTGAACTCCACCGTCTCGTTCACGGGCAGGTACAGCGTCGGCAGCGTCTCCTGGACCCCGACCTCACCGGTGAGCTCGACCCGGTGGCCGGAGGAGTAGACATCGTCGGTGAGATAGTTGAAGTCCCAGCTCCACTGCTTGCCGTAGACCTCGATCCGGACGTCGGGCTCGGCCGAGACGTCCTGGAACTCGCCGGTGGTGCGGCTGGAGAAGACGAACAGGGTGCCGATCATGAGGATCGGGACCACCGTGTACATGAGTTCGAGCGGCACGTGGTACCGCAGCTGGACGGGCAGCTGGTTGTCGCCCTTGCGTTTGCGGTAGACGACGATGCTCCAGATGATCAGCCCCCACACGAACACGCCTACGGCCAGGGCGGCGAACCAGGCGCCGTTCCACAGGTCGATCAGGCCGGCGGTCTTGTCCGTCAGTCCCCGCTCGCTCGGCAGGAACCCGACATCGATGCCCTTGCCCGGCTCGCTCGGGAACTGGTCCGCTGGGGCACAGGCGGCGACCGCGAGCATGACGCCCGCGGCCAGCGCGGCTGTGCGCACCGGGCGTCTGCCCGGGGTGAGAGACGGGAATCGCACGGGATCCAACCTTCCGACGCTGCATGACAGTCCATGGACGACCGGGCCGTGGCCTGCGCCGTCGTCGCGTCGGCGCCTCCAGACCCGGGACTTTAGTCCTTCGCCGACACCCTACCGGTGAAAACGGCGCGGTCACGCCCGCAACGGTGGTTCCGAGCCCGGTATTTTGACGAGCTGTCAGGTCCGCCGGGGCCCTCTTGTCGGAAATGTCTGAGTCGTGCAGGGGCAGGCTCGTGCGCCTTCCGCGCCCGGGTCAGCCGACCGACGGTGCGGGGACCGTCCCGACGACGTCCATGACCCACACGATGGCCGGCCGGGCGGCCTCGGTGGCGGTGGCCTCGACCGCCGGGACCTGCACGACGACGCGCGACCCGACCGGGACGCCGGCCAGCTCGTCCAGGTCGCCGCCGCCGCCGATGGTGGCGGTCTCCACGCCGGAGGTCTCCCACGAGGACACGGGGCTGCTGTTGTCCCACACGTTCCCGGCGAGCTGCACGAGGACCCCGGTGCCGGCGGTGTCCGGGACCGGCTCACCCGATCCGGTCGCGAGCACGGTCACGACCGTCTCGGTGGGCTCGGCGGCGCCATCGTTCACGGTGACGGAGACCGGGGCTCCGAGGTCACCCTCCATCGTCACGGGCAGCTCGGGGGCGGGCTCCACCGGCGTGGCATCGGCCTGCCCGGCGACGTCGGGCGCGTACGTGCCGACGACGTCGACGACGAAGACCAGGTGGGCACCCGGCGGGATCGATCCCTGACCGGTCTCGCCGTAGGCGAGGTCCGACGGGATCGACAGGAGCACCCGGTCCCCGACGTGGGTGCCGGTCAGGCCGTCCTTCCAACCCTGGATGACGCGGTTGAGGCTGAAGCCGGCCGGGGCGCCACGCTCGAAGGAGCTGTCGAACACCTCCGCGGAGTCCCAGACCTGCCCCTGGTAGTCGGCCACCACGAAGTCGTCGGTGCCGACCTCGGTGCCGTCGCCCTCCTGAAGGACCTGCACCTGGAGCCCCTCCGGGGCACCGGTGCCCGGGAACGTGATCGTCGGGGCCTCGCCGAAGCCGCCGTCGACCGACGGGAGCTCGGTGCCGGGGGCGGTCGCCGCCGCGCTCGTGCTCCCCTCCCCGGCGGTCGAGCTCTCCGTCGCGTTCGGTTCGGACCCGCCGCAGGCGGCCAGGGTCAGGGCCGCGACGACGGCGAGGGCGGCAAGGGCAGAGGGACGACGGCGCACGGGCACTCCAGGGTCAGGTTCGAGCGGGTCTCGTTCGAACACGGTTCGTTCGGGCGGGTCTGGGACGAGCGGATCTCGTTCGGGTGAGGCGGCCGCGGGCCGGCTCGGGGACCGGTCGAGGACAGCACGACGGCCCCGCGCCGGTGATGGCCGACGCGGGGCCGTGTGCCCTGCGTTGATCAGGAAAGCCCTGCGCAGGTCAGCGGGTCAGCGCGATCAGTGGAACGAGTCCCCGCAGGCGCACGAGCCGCCGGCGTTCGGGTTGTCGATCGTGAAGCCCTGCTTCTCGATGGTGTCCGCGAAGTCGATCGTGGCGCCGTCGAGGTAGGGCACGCTCATGCGGTCGACGACGACCCCGACGCCACCGAAGTCGCGAACGGCGTCACCGTCGAGGACGCGCTCGTCGAAGTAGAGCTGGTAGATGAGGCCGGAGCAGCCACCGGGCTGCACCGCCACACGCAGCCGCAGATCGTCGCGACCCTCCTGCTCGAGCAGCGTCTTCACCTTGGTGGCAGCGACGTCGGTCAGCTCCACGCTGTGGGTGGCGACCTGGGTGGTCTCGCTCATGTCTCTCTCCGCTTCGTCAGTTCGGGCGTACAACAAGGATGAACCGCGGTGACGGCCGACTTGTTCCCTCGGTCCAGAGTACGTCGTCCGTCAGCCTACGTCCCCGGTGGGCCGGGAGCACGGGCCGACCGTCCCGCGTGCGGCGCGGCGGCGTGCGTCCCACACGATCAGGCGGACCAGGTGCGGGCGAGCCGGGCAGCCCGTGCGGCCAGGAGCTCGCGCGCGCCCTCTCCCGCATCCGCGGCCGAGCCGTCACGACCGCGGTCGGTCACCTCGTACGTCGCCGAGATGCCGCTCTGGGCGACCTCGCGCCGACTCGTCTGGACCTCCTCGGCGACGACGACGACGGGCAGCCCGCGGCTCATCGCGAGACGGGACGTCGTGGCGATGACCGAGTCGGTCAGCGCGCGGCCGTCGAGCATGCGGCCGCCGGTGAGCACGAGGTCGGCCCGACCCACCTGCTCCGCGAGGCCGACCTCACCCGCGACCACGTCCGCA
>NZ_JBTSDU010000186.1:0-4235 GCF_054605595.1 Georgenia sp.
CCACCTTGGCCGGGACGCCGGGAGCGGGGCCGGGGTCGCCCGAGGGACCGCCGTCGGGCGCCGCGCCCGCCGGCCCGTCGGGCACGCCGTCACCGGACTCCCCGGCTCCGGGCACGGCGTCCTCGGAACCGTCGGTGCTCACAGCGCCCCCTTCGTCGACGGCACGCCCTCGACGCGGGGGTCGAGGGCGACGGCGGCGCGCAGGGCCCGCGCGAGCGCCTTGAACTGGGCCTCGACGATGTGGTGCGGGTCCCGCCCGGCGAGCACGCGCACGTGCAGGCAGATGCCGGCGTGATGGGCGAGGGACTCCAGGACGTGGCGGGTCAGCGAGCCGGTGAAGTGCCCGCCGATGAGGTGGTACTCCTGGCCGGCGGGCTCGCCGGTGTGCACGAGATAGGGCCGCCCGGAGACGTCGACGACGGCCTGGGCGAGCGCCTCGTCCAACGGCACGAGGGCGTCGCCGAAGCGTGCGATGCCGCGCTTGTCGCCCAGTGCCGCACGCAGCGCCTCGCCGAGGGAGATCGCCACGTCCTCCACCGTGTGGTGGACGTCGATGTGCGTGTCCCCGGTCGCGTGCACGGTGAGGTCGATGAGGGAGTGTTTGCCGAGCGCCGTGAGCATGTGGTCGTAGAACGGCACCGACGTCGAGATGTCCGTGCGGCCCGTGCCGTCGAGGTCCACCTCGACGACGACGTCGGACTCCGAGGTCTTCCGCTCTATCCGAGCCGTGCGTGTACCGTTCACCAGCCCAGCACCTCCTCCAGGGCCGCCTTGAAGGCGGCCGTCTCGTCCGGCGTCCCGATCGACACGCGCAGCCAGCCCGCCGGGCCGACCTCGCGGATGAGGACACCGTGTCCCAGCAGACCTTCCCACACCTGGTGGCGGTCGTCGAAAAGCCCGAACAGCACGAAGTTCGCGTCCGAGTCCGCCACCCGCAGACCGTGGCCACGCAGCCACGTGACGAGGTCGTCCCGTTCGGCGCGCAGCGACGCCACCTGACCCATCAGCTCCTCGCGGTGGGAGAGCGCGGCGCGGGCCGCCGCCTGCGTCACGGCCGAGAGGTGGTAGGGCAGGCGGACGACGCGGAGCGGGTCGATCAGCTCGCGCGCGGCGGCCAGGTAGCCGAGGCGCAGGCCGGCCATCCCGAAGGCCTTGGACATGGTCCGGGACACGGCCAGGTGGGGGTTGCCCGGCAGCAGCGTCAGGGCACTCGGGGTCCCGGTGCGGCGGAACTCGCCGTAGGCCTCGTCCACGACGACGACCGACGCCGTCGCCGTGCCGTCCGGGCGGAGCGGGCCGGAGGTGCGGGCGGCCGCACAGATCGCCTCGACCGTGGCCAGGGGCAGGGCCGTCCCGGTGGGGTTGTTCGGGCTCGCCAGCAGGATGACGGCGGGCCGGTGCTCGGCGATCTGCGCCCGCGCGTGCTCGACGTCGAGGCTGAAGTCACCCTCGCGGCGACCGGCCACCCACCCGGTCTGGGTGTCGCGCGCGTACTCGGGGTACATCGAGTAGGTCGGCGCGAAGGAGAGCACGGTGCGACCCCAGCCGCCGAAGGCCTGCAGGAGGTGGAGCATGACCTCGTTGGAGCCGTTCGCCGCCCAGATCTGCTCCGCCGCGAGCGTCACGCCCGACTCGACCCGCAGATACTCGGCGAGCTCGGCGCGCAGCTCGGCGAAGTCCCGGTCCGGGTACCGGTTCAGCCCGGTCGCCGCCTTCGCGACGGCGTCGGCGATGTCCGCCACGACGGCCTCGGACGGCGGGTACGGGTTCTCGTTGACGTTGAGCAGCACCGGCACGTCGAGCTGCGGGGCGCCGTAGGGGCTGAGCCCCTCGAGGCCCGGGCGCAGCGGCAGTGCGACGTCGGCCGCAGTCGGGTTGGTCACGCGGTCGATTCTAGGCGGCGTCGGGCGCCGGCGGGGATGCCCGCCCGGCCGGTGACCAGGACCGTCCGCACCGGCCGGCGCCGACGCGGTGCGGTGCCGCCACCTGGAGTTCTCCGTCAGGTCGTGCCCCGGTCGCCAGGTGGCCCTAGTCTCTCGTGCGACCAGACGTTTTCCAGGAAGGATCGAGACCTTGCCCAGGAACTTGTCCGCGCGGTCCGCCGCGCCCCACCACCGCACCGGGCGCGCGCGCCTGGTGAGCGCGGCCGCGGCGTTCGCCGCCGGCCTGCCGCTGCTCGCCGCACCCGCCCAGGCGGCCGTCGCCGACGAGGTCACGCTCGACGTGGTCGGCATCACCGACTTCCACGGTGCGCTCGAGCAGGCACCGTTCCTCGACGCCCAGATCGACCAGATCCGGACGTCGAACCCGAACACCGTGTTCGTCTCCGCCGGTGACAACATCGGCGGTTCCACGTATGCCTCGGCGATCCAGCAGGACGAGCCGACCATCGACGTGCTCAACGCCATGGCCCTGCAGACCTCCGCCGTCGGCAACCACGAGTTCGACCAGGGCTACGCCGACCTCGCCGGCCGCGTGAGCGACCTGGCGGACTGGGAGTACCTCGGCGCGAACGTCGAGGGCGAGACGCCCGACCTGCCATCCACCGACGTCTGGACCTCGCCCGACGGCGTGCGCGTCGGCTTCGTCGGCACCGTCACCGACGAGACGGCGCGCCTGGTCAGCCGGGACGGCATCGCGGGCATCACCTTCGCCGACGAGGCCACCACCACCAACACCTACGCCGCACAGCTCAAGGCGGCCGACGCCGCCGACATCGTCGTCGCGCTGGTCCACGCCGGTGCCACCCAGGAGATGCTCACCGCGCTCGACGCCGACGTCGTCGACGCCGTGTTCACCGGGCACACCCACGTCGCCGTCGACGAGGACACCCCGCTGCCGGTGATCCAGGGTGGGGCCTCCGGAGCCAATCTGTCGCGCATGACGCTCACCTACGACACCGTCACCGGCGAGGTCACCGGCGCGGTCGGCGAGAACATCGCGATCGACACCGCCACGATGCCCGCCTCCGCGGACATCCAGGCCATCGTGGACGAGGCGCTCGCCGAGGCGGACGTGCTCGGCCAGGAGACCGTGGGCACGGTGACCGCACCGTTGAACCGGGGTTCCGACACCGGGGTGTCCGACGGCTCGAACCGCGGCACGGAGTCCCCGCTGGGAAACCTGCTCGGCGAGGTCGCGAAGTGGACGGCCGAGCGGGTCGGCCTGGAGCCCGACTTCGGCATCATCAACCCCGGCGGCCTCCGCGCCGACCTCGACCCGGACGGCAACGGTGCGGTCACCTATGCCGAGGCGTTCACGACGCAACCGTTCGGGAACACGATCGGCACCATCGACCTGACCGGTGCGCAGGTGGTCACCATGCTCGAGCAGCAGTTCCAGCCGGACCAGGACCGCAAGATGCTGCGCCTGGGCCTGTCCGCGGACCTCAACTACGTCTACGACCCGGCCGCCGCGCAGGGCGAGCACATCACCGCGGTCACGCTCGACGGAGCCCCGCTCGACCCGGCCGCCACCTACACCGTCGCGTCGAACACCTTCCTGCTCTCCGGACAGGACGGGTTCACGGTCTTCACCGAGGGCGCGGGTCTGCAGGAGACCGGGATCGTCGACCTCCAGGGCCTGGTCGACTTCCTCGCGGGCAACCCGGGCATCACCCCGGACTACACGCAGCGCTCCGTCGGCGTGACCGCCTCCGACGACGCACCGGCCGCCGGCGAGGAGCTCACGCTGGCGCTGTCCTCTCTCGCGTTCACCACCACCGAGCCGAAGCCCACCGAGGTGAGCGTCTCGTCGGGCTCGGAGGTGCTGGCGACCACCACCGAGATCGACACCACGATCGTGCCCGGCCTGGACGAGACCGGACGGGCCACCGTCTCCTTCGTGGTCCCGGCCGGCACGAGCACGCTCTCCATCACCACCGACCTGGGCACCGCCGTCTCCCTGCCGCTCGTCGTCGAGGAGCCGGAGCCGGTGGCGGGCACCGACACCCTGGCCGTGCGTCAGGGCAACCGGTACTCCATCTTCAACACCCTCACCGGTGGGGAGCCGGACCAGGTCGTGACGTTCGGTGAGCGCCGCGACACCGTCCTGGTCGGCGACTGGGACGGTGACGGGACCGACACGCCGGCCGTGCGCCAGGGGAACCGGTACTCCATCTTCAACTCCCTGACCGGTGCGGAGCCGGACCAGGTCCTCACCCTCGGTGAGCGCCGCGACACCGTCCTGGTCGGTGACTGGGACGGCAACGGGACCGACACCCTGGCGGTACGGGA
>NZ_JBTSDU010000187.1:0-4095 GCF_054605595.1 Georgenia sp.
TGTTGACCGTGATGCTCCCGCCCACTTCGCCCAGGTACTCCGCGTGGAAGCCGAGCGCCCGCTCCAAGCAGTCCTGTAGCGCCTGCGCGACCGTGGCGAGGCTCGCGTTCTGGGCGGCCGAGTCTATCCGCTTGGCTTCGGCCGTCTCCGGCTGCGTGCCCGTCGCGTCCAGCATCGCGAGCGCCAGCGCCGCCATCGCCCGCACGATCATGTCCAGTTCGCGCTCGGTCGGCACGAACGCCGTGCCCGTGAGCTCCAAGAGCCCGACCTTGCCCTCCGGGCTCGGGATGTCGATGGAGACGGACGGGCCGAGGATGATGTTGGCGTCCCCTTCGTAGCCGATCCGGTAGGGCGTGACGGTGCAGGCCATCGTCATCACGTTTCGGCGGTCGGCCTTGACGCGGTAGTGGTCGAGGTTGAGGTCGGCCAGGTCGAGCAAGGGCGGGTCGCAGTCGAATTGCAGCCCCGCGTCCTCCGTCTCGCCCGCTACCAGCGGCGCGAACGGGATCGCGCTGATCGGCCGCTTGCCCGCGACCAGCACCGGCCGCGGCTCCTGCGTCATCACGGTGAGTGTCGCCGTCTTCCCCTTCTCGTCCACGCCCTCCCGTTCTTCCCACAGCTCGAACGTGACGCCCGTTTCGGCCGTGTGCCTGAACACCCGATACCTCGTGATCTCAGCCACCCCGAACAGCCCCACCTGCTCCTCGACCGTCTCCCTCAGCACGAGCAGCGTGTAGACGGTCCTGTTCCCCACGCGCCCCACGCGCGCCACCAGCACGTCCTCGGCACGGTAGCGCACCCAGTACGGCCGGAGCCCCGCCGCCTGCTCCACGGCCAGCGATACGCCGTCCGGGTCGGCCACGGTCGGGTAGTCAACGAGGATGCCGCCGAGCCCCGTAATCATGCCATCCGTGGCGAGCATCCGCGCCAGCACGTTGAGAGCCGTGCCCGCGCCGTCGATGTCCTCTGCCTGCCCCACGATCACGGCCGACACGTCCTTGCCGAGCGTGGGCGGGCGGCGGAAGATCAGGCCCACGAGCGCGCGCACCGTGCGGCGGAAGTAGTTGTCGAACGCCGTCTGCTCCTTCCGCCGCTTGAAGTCCGCGTCACTCTCCCCCGCGAACCTGAACAGCAGCGTGTCCCCGGCCTCGTGTACGGCGTCGGTGCCACGGAACAGGGTGCGCAGGCGGGTCCACTGCGGGAGCCGCTTGGAGTAGGTCGCGCTGGGCGTGGCGGGCGTGTCGGTGGGCATGGGGCGGGGGTCAGCGGGTGAGCGAAGCGGTGCCCTGGCGCCACTCGCGGCGGGGGGCCATCACGCGATAACGGAACTCGTCGGGCAGGTGGTCCTCGGCGTCGGTGTCCACGTCGTCGGGGTCGCGCTCGTCACGCGGCACGGACGGCAGGATGCGGAGGCACTGGCGGCAGTTGTCGAAGATGAAAATGCCGGGCGTCTCCAGTGGCGTCCGCGATTCGTACGCGTCGAGCACGTCGGACAGCCGGTTGCGGCATTCTTCCCAGCCCAGCTTGCGCGAGCCCGGCGCCTTGTTGGCGGGCACGAAGTCGGCGCCGCCCGCCTTCAGCTTGTCGCCGACGCTCGGCTCGCCCGGCTCGGAGGTCCAGATTGACGAGTCCGCGGGGCCGGGCTTGACGCGGCCGTGGATCTTGAGCCCCTTCTCTCTCTCCACGATCCCGGCCGCGATGTCCGACGCCTTCATGCGGACGCCGACGTTGGGTGTCTCGCCGTCCCATCCGTACCACTCGCCGATCCTGAACAGCGTGCCCTTCGGGTAGTGGACGCCGTTCGGTGCCACGGTGCCGTCCGACTCCGCCCACCAGCCGACCGAGAACGGCTTGGACGAGCCGTGGTCGTAGGAGCGGTCGATACGCCACGACGCGGGCACCGCGAACGGCTTCAGGACGTGCGCGCGTTCGTCCCACACGTCGCCGAACATGCCGCCCGCGTTGATGTCCCACCGGCCCGCCGCCCACGCCTTCCGGCGCTCCTTGTTCCGGTCGCCGAGTAGCCGCTTCTCGTAGTCGGGGTCAGCGTTGAGCAGCGCCAGGTTCTCGCTGTAGTGGCCGAAGATGCGGACGCGCGCCTGGCCCTCGGCATTGATGATCGGCACGCCCGGCGGGGCGGGGTCGATGAAGTACAGCTTGACATCCTGGTGCCCGACGCCGAACGGATTGCACGTCGCGCGGCGCTTGCGGGGCATCGCGGCGGGACCGCTGGACCGGCTGCATGACGCCATGACGTGGTAGCAGTCGAGCGTCGGCCAGTTGGTCAGCTCCTCGAACCCGATCCACGGGTACTCGTGGCCGTGGTAGTTCCAGTAATCGTCCGGCGTCCGCATGTAGCGGAGCAGCAGTTCCTCCCCGTCGGGGAACACCCACGCCGAATCGCTCTTGTTCCACTTCGCGTCCGGGAACACTCTCCAGAACCACCGCTTGCTCTTGGCGATCACGTCGGCCAACTGCTTGTACGTCCGGCGGAACAGGATGCCGCGCCAGTGCGACCCGTAGCCGGCGCCGACGTGCTGCACGAAGTCCATGAGCAGCGCCTCCGTCTTGCCCGGCCCGCGCGTGCCCTCGTACAGACACTCCGGGAGCGGGCAGGCGAGGAACAGCGCCTGGCTCCCCGGCTGCGGCTGCATGACCACGCGCGGGGCGGTGGCGACGGCGGTGGCGCTCATGCCGCGGCGTCGCGAGTGCGGGCGCGGAGCCCGTCCTGCTGTTGCTGCGCCACGGCCGACCATTCCTCGGCCGTCACAGGGGCGGGGGTGCGGAGCACGCCAGTGTCGCGGGTCTGTTCGGGCGTGGTGGCGGCGGTATCGGTGAACATGCCGAGGTGCTTGGCCACGTTCGCCAGCGCGCCGTCCTGATCTCGCATCTTGATCTCCAGCCCGTCTTTCGTCTGCTTCACGCCAGCGTAGAGCAGGCGAGCGGCGGGGGAGAGGTGGCGGGTATCCTTCGGGAACACCTGCGCCACGCCATCGCCGAAGCACTCGGGGCACTCCGGGTGCGGGGCAAGCCGGGCGTCATAGCCAGAGCCGCCGGCCATGTCGAACGCCGGGACGGGGCCGTCCGCGTCTTTCCACTTCGCCGTCACCCGCTCGTGCTGCGCCAGCGCGTCCTCAAGTTCTGCCTGCGTGCGCTGCTGGCGGTGCCCCTCCCCATGGCAGTAGCGGCAACAGGTCCGACGCAGGTCGATCAACTCGTTCGGGTCGGCCGTGGCGATGGCCCACCACTGGCGGAGCACCTGATCGGCGGTGACGTCGAGCCGGGCGGCGCGGGCGGCTTGGAGGGCGGCAACCGCGGCGGCGATTCTAGGATTGCCTAGGAGCTGCCACCCCTGCTTGCCGGCCGTCTTGACGCTGTATCCTGCCCGCTTCGCCGCCTTTGTGGCGTCCAGATCCGCCATGTACTCCCGTGCAAACGTCGCCTGCCGGGCCGTGAGGCAGGCCAGCAGGGCGTCCACGTTCGCAGGCGAGCTATCGGCCATGCAGAGGGCGGCGTGAGGGCAGGAACGAGAAACGGCGCCCTTGTCCGCCCTGGTGAGGGGCGGGCTGGAGCGCCGCGGTATCCGGTGTGGATTGTGTGCTGCTGGAATATAGCGCGAGTGGCCCGCGCTCGTGCTGCTATGGTCAGGACGAATCGCGCGCGGCGGGGGTCACGGGGGCGGGGCGGCGAGGGCCAGCAGGTACGCAGCCACCCGCAGACACGCAGCGCGGTCGGGCGAGCGGTACACCGTGCCGGGCGAGTGGTCGCCGTCCACGACGATGTAGTCGTGTAGCTGCGCCACCGCCTCGCACACATCCTCGGCGGTGGGGGCGCCCGTGGCGGCCGGGGCGGGGAAGGTGGAGTCCTTGGGGGGAACCAGCGCCGGTGGGCCGTCCGGCGTCACCACGTAGACGGGGAGCCCGCCCAGCGCTTCGGCATCCCATCCCGCGTGGACTCCGTCGCGGTACGGGGTCCAGTGGCGTACGTCCGCCACATCCCACGGGCGGCCAGCGCAGCGAACACTGGTCAGCCCAAGCGGCACGACAGCGGCGCCACTCGCGGGGGACGGCGTGCCATCCGCGCCATCCTGTCGCA
>NZ_JBTSDU010000188.1:0-4024 GCF_054605595.1 Georgenia sp.
CCGGACTGTCCGGGTGTCTTACTCAAGGTTGGCACAGAGGGGTGGGTGTGGCTGACCCGAACGTGAGCTCGTGGGTGTGGCTGACCCGAACGTGAGCTCGTGGGTGTGGCTGACCCGAACGTGAGCTCGTGGGTGTGGCTGATGGGGTGCTTCCCGCCGCGCAGCAGGTGGTCCTCGCCGTCGTTGCGGGACGGTTCGATGTGCCTGAGGGCCGGCGGTCCGAGCAGGGGGAGGACCCGGAACCGGTTGTTGTCCTCGGGCATGGCGCCGGTGCCGCACTGCTGGAAGTGCGTGAGGCCCGACGCGAGCGGGTGGTCGTGGATCTGCGCCCGGGCGCCCTCGGTGGAGAGGTCGAAGCGGCCGTAGCCGGGACGGCTCAGGCCCGGATGACGCGGTTGCGACCCACCCGTGAGCCCGTCAGGACCTGGAGGGCGGCGACGGCGCCGATGCCGACGAACAGCAGCGGCCCGGGGCCGGTGAGGTCGCGCAGTGCCCCGGCGGCCATCAGGCCGGCCGCGGCCAGCAGATAGCCCACGGACTGGGACATGGAGGAGAGCTTGCTCGTCGTCGCCGGGTCCGCGGAGCGCAGCCCCACGAGCGAGAGGGCGATGACGAACGCGCCGCCGGTGCCCAGGCCGACGAGCACGATCCAGAGCGGTAGGAGGGAGGGCAGCAGCGTCATACCGACCACGGCGACGAAGGTGCACGAGGGCACGGTGACCGCGGCGAAGCGCTGGTTCCCGCCGATGCGCATCAGCGACGGCGCCGCGAGGTTGGAGACGATGCCCACCGCCTGGAAGAGGAAGAGGTGCCAGCCGGCGGTGGCGGGGTCGACCCCGAGGTCCTGCTCCATGGTCGGCAGCCAGTTCACGAGTGTGTAGAAGATCATGGACTGCAGTCCCATGAATGCCGCCACCTGCCACGCCAGGCCCGAGCGCCACACCGACACGGGCGGCGACTGCGAGTGGGGCGGTCCGCCGACCGGTGGGGCACCCGTCGTCGGCGTGGTTGTCGAGAGCGGCGACGGCTCGGTCACTCGTGGGAGGTGGATGGGCCCAGCGTTTGACGGCGGAAGGTTCGACGGCGGAGCGTCGAACCCTGGAGCGTCCGAACCCAGAATGGGCGCCGGTCGTCGGCCCGGCCGGCCGAGGCGGGGGAGCCACAGCACGAGCGCAACCACCATGAGCAGGGCCCAGACGCCCAGCGCCAGGCGCCAGGACCCCCACGCGGTGGCGATGGGCACCGCCAGGCCGGAAGCCAGCGCCGCGAACACCGACTGAGCCGCCGTGTACCCGGCCGTGGCGCCGGTGAGATGCATGGGGAAGTCCCGCTTCACCACGACCGGCATCAGGACGTTCCCGACGGCGACGGTCGCCCCGATCAGTGCGGTCCCCACCCACAGCGTCACCGACTGACCCGGGAGGGACCGGATGACCGTGCCCGCAGCCAGCAGGATCAGCGCGACCAGCACCGTCTGCTCGACGCCGAACCGTCGGCCGAGGGAGTGGACGATGGGCGAGACCACGCCGAACGCGACGATCGGCACTGCGGCGAGCGTGCCGAGCGCCGAGGCTGAGAGCCCGAGTTCGTTCCCGATCAGCGGGAGCACGGGCCCGACGGCGGTGATGACGGGGCGGAGGTTGGCCGCCATCACCAGGATCCCCGCCAGGAGCAGGCCCCGTGGGAGGCCGCGGTCACGTGCGAACGAACTCATCGGGCAAGCTCCTGACTCGGGTTTCACGCACCCGGGATCAGGTGCCCGCGGTGCTGGCGTCGGCGCCCCGGGCGGGCGGTGCTCTCAAACCGTACGCCAGGCCCGGCGGCCGGGCCTGGCGTCGACGCCGCACGGACTGTCCTGTTGCGTCGGGTGCGTCGGGTGCGTCGGGTGCGTCGGGTCGGGGTGCGGTCGGCATACGACGGCGCGCCTCGGCGAAGGGGGCCCGGGCCCGGTGCCGCGGGCGTACTCGGCAACGTCACGGGCTGCACTTTGGGTACACGCCCCGGGCTGCACTTTGGGTACACGCCGTCGGCTACAACTTGGGCACGATGCCGTGGGACATCTGGGCCACTGGCGGCAGCGCTGCCACACTCGTGAGTACCGGCACGTGCACGCCGGACGGGCGACGAGGAGGTCGGCCATGACCGTCAAGGGGTGGGGTCGAGAGCCTGGGCGTGGCTGGCGCCTGCCCGTGCTCGTCGGCGCAGTGGTTGGTGTTGTCGCTGCCTGCGGTGGGACGGAACCACCCGTCGAGGAACCGACGTCGGGGCCGACGTCGAGCGAGACGCCTTCGACCGCGGAGCCCACACCCGGACCCAGTGGGACGACGACGTCCGAGAACGTGGCTGTTCCGGTCTACTTCGTCGTGGACACCCGGGCCGGCCTGCGCCTGGCGCGGGAGCAGCACGAGATCACGGGCGATCCCGTGACCGCTGCCGTGGAGGCGATGATCGCCGGGGCGGCCGACCCCGACTACGCCACCACCTGGAACGCGGCCACCGAGGTGCTCGGCGTCGAGGTGGGGGACGACGTCGTCACGGTCGACCTGTCCGAGGACGCCCGGACGGCCGGGGTCGGCTCCGAGGGGGCCGCACTGATGATCCAGCAGCTTGTGTACACGGCCGCTGGTGCCGCTGGTGCCGCTGGTGCCGCTGGTGCCGCTGGTGCCATCGGTACTGCCGGCGCGGATCTACCGGTCGAGCTCACCATCGATGGGGAGCCCGCCGGGGAGCTCTGGGGCGCCGTCACGTGGGACGGGCCGGTCTCCGCCGCCGACCCACTCGACGTGCGGATGCTCGTCCAGATCGACGAGCCGGCGGAGGGGGCCGAGGTCGACTCGCCGGTGACCGTTGCCGGCGATGCTGCGGTGTTCGAGGCGAACCTGCCGTGGACGGTGCTTGATGGGAACGGTTCGGAGGCGGCGTCGGGCTTCACCATGACGGCGGAGGGGCAGACCTTTGCGCCGTACTCCTTCACCGTGGACCTCGAACCCGGGACCTACACGGTGGAGATCACCGAGGATGACCCGTCCGACGGCGCCGGTGGCACGCCGATGACGGACACGCGCACGATCACGGTGCACTGAGGCGCCCTCAGGTACCGCTGCCGTGGGCGGTGGAACTCCGAGCGCCCGCGGCTGGTCATGGCTGAAACTCGGTGTACTTCCTGTTCGAACCGCGAGCGAGCTCCACCGGGTACTTGGCTGTGTTCTTCGTGATCTTCGCGTGGACGGCCCCGTCGAGGTCGACGCCGAGGGCATCGGCGAGCTCGAGGACGTACGTGAAGATATCGGCCAGTTCATCGCCCAGTGCCTCACGGCCGGCGTTGTCCTCAGCCAGTGCACGCACCTCGTCGTCGGTGCGCCACTGCACGAGCTCCGCCAGTTCGCCCACCTCGCCCACGAGCGCGAGCGTCAGGTTGCGAGGACTGTGGAACTTGGCCCAGTCACGCTCCTCCGTGAAGGTCCGCAGGCGCTGCTGCACGTCGTGGAGGTCCATGACCAAGGTCTACCGCACTGTGGGGGAGCGCCGCACAACGCGGCGTGCCGCGTAAGCCAGCTGCTGCAGCCGTGGATCAACCGAGGCTGGCCGGTTCCGCCCCGGAGCCCTTCTCTGCCGCGCAGCGCGCCAGGACAGTGCGGTGACGAGCGGGCGGCCGGTCGGACAGCGTCGTGGCAGGCGGTCGGACGGTGCCGTGGCGGGCGGCCGGACGGTGCCGTGGCGGGCGGGCGGGCGGTGCGGTGGCGGGCAGGAGGTCAGTCGGACGGTGCGGTGGCGCGCGGTCGCTGCGGCGCCGGCCGTGTGGACAGGGAACCATGGCCACCTCCGACCCCGGGTGGGCACGCTGGGCCTGAGGCATTGCGCTCGGCCCCGACATGGCGTGACGCGGCTCACTACCATCCAGTTTGCGTGGGGGCCGAGCGATCACTAACGTTCATCTGGCCCGCTTGGGAGGTACGGACACTGTGGTGGCCGGTTCCGCGGGTAGCCCCTTTTTTGGTCGTGGTTTTGTTGTGGCTTTTTTGGG
>NZ_JBTSDU010000189.1:0-3977 GCF_054605595.1 Georgenia sp.
GCCGGCCCACGCCACGAGCGGGCGCACCGGCCCGCCGCCGCACGGCCCCACCGCCGCACCGCCGCACCGGTCCCGCCGCCGCACCGGTCCCGCCGTCGCACCGGTCCCGCCGTCGCACCGGTCCCGCCGTCGCACCGGTCCCGCCGTCGCACCGGTCCCGCCGTCGCACCGCCGCACGGCCTCCCCCGCCGCACGAGCCCGCCGCCGCACGGGCCCGCCGTAGCACGGCCCCACCGCCGCACCGGTACGCCGGCCCCCGCCGCGCCGATAGCACGCCGGCCCCCGCCCACGGCCTGACTCGCCGGTCTGGCATCCACGGTCTGTCGCCCGCAGCCGATGTCCATGGGCGGCGTCCACGGGCTGAGGTCGGGCACGCCCTGGTGCGGCCGGCGCGGGCGGGCCACACTGAGTCATGGCCCTACGACTCGCCCGCATCTACGACGACCCCACCGACGACGACGGATTCCGCGTCCTGGTGGACCGGCTCTGGCCGCGCGGCATCAAGAAGGTCGACGCCCACGTGGACGTGTGGCTTCGCGACGTCGGCCCCTCGGACGAGTTGCGCGCCTGGTTCGGCCACGAACCTGCCCGCTTCGAGGAGTTCACCCGCCGCTACCGAGCGGAGCTCGCGGACAACCCCGCCTTCGTCGAGCTGCGCTCGCTCGCGGCCGAGCACCCCACCGTGACACTGCTCTACGGCGCGAAGGACACCGAGCACAACCAGGCGGTGGTGCTCGCAGGCGTGCTGCGCGGGTAGTGCCGTCCTCGCGGTGGCGGCGATTCGCGGGTAGCGCGGCGACGGCGGTTCGCGGGTAGCACCTACGTCAGCCGCGGGCGTCATCACCGTGGCGGTCCTCGACCCGTCCGGCAACGTCCTCGGCGCCTCGAACAACCCGAGCGGACGGCGCACCGCGGGTCGTGGGTCGTGGGTCCCAACCCACCCGGTGGTACGGCGGCGCGCACGCTCGACGGACACAGCGCGCACGCTCGACGGACACAGCGCGCACGTTCGACGGACACGGCGCACTGGTGCGGATGAGGGGCGCTCAGGCCGGGTAGAGCGCGACCTCGGCGGCCTTGACCGCGAACAGCACCGGCACGTTCGGCGCCAGGCCGAGGGCGGCCACCGACGCGGGCGTGATGTCCGCGGCGAGCACGTGCCCGCCGTCGGTGCGGGCGCGCACGCGGACGAGCTCGCCCTGCTGCTCCAGGGACGTGACCGTGACACCGACCGTGTTGCGCGGCGACCCGCCCGGCGGCTCCAGGTGCACGGCCACCGCCCGCGGGGAGAACGTCGCGGCGACCGCCGCCCCCGGCATGAGGGCTGGATCGGCCAGCCCGTGCAGCAGCAGCGGTGGCTCGTCCGGGCGCGGCGCCGGTGCCAGGACCGCGGCGTCGGCGCCGGTGCCGTCGAGGCTGCCGGCTACCAGGTTCACCCCAGCCAGCGCCGCGGCGAAGCTCGACCGGGGTCGGGTCAGCACGTCGAGGGTCGGGCCCCGCTCGACGACGCGGCCGCCGTCGAGGACGACGACGGTGTCGGCCACCGCCAGCACGTCGAGCAGGTCGTGGGTGACGAGGACGGCGCTGCGGCCGGTGCCGCGCAGCAGCTCGCGCAGGAGCTGGCGCATCGCGGCAGCGACCTCGACGTCCAGGGCCGAGAGCGGCTCGTCGAGCAGCACCACGTCCGGGTCCGGCGCCAGTGCCCGGGCCAGCGACACCCGCTGCGCCTGCCCGCCGGAGAGCTTGCCCGGCCGACGGCCGGCGAGGTCGCCCGCCCCCACCTGCGCCAGCCGCTCGTGGGCCAGCTGCTCCGCCTCGCGCCGTCCGGAGCCGGCGGAGCGGGGCCCGAAAGCGACGTTGGCGAGCACGTCCAGATGCGGGAACAGCAGCGGCTCCTGGGCGAGCAGCGACACCCGCCGTCGGTGCGGTGGCACCCAGGTGGCGCCGTCGGCCACGACCGTCCGACCCACCCGCACGCTGCCCGACGCGGGCCGGACGGTGCCGGCGATCAGGCCCAGCAGAGTGGACTTGCCCGCGCCGTTCGCGCCCAGCACGCCCAGCACCTGGCCGGCGGGCAGGTCGACGTCGAGCGTGACGTCCCGTTCGGGCACGCTCGCGTGCACGGCGAGGCCGACGGCGGAGCCGGTGCGGGCACCATCGCCGCCCGCGGAGCCGGTGTGGGCACCATCGCCGACGGCGGAGCGCGCCCTGGCGGGAGCGGCCTCGGGACCCGTCGGGTCGGAGCCGGCCGGGGGCGCGCTCATCGGCCCGCCCGCCCGCGCTGGGTGGCCAGGACCATGATCGCGGCGACGGCGATGAGGAGGACGGACAGTGCCAACGCCGCGTCGGGGTCCGTCTCGCGCTGGAGGTAGATCTCCAGCGGCATGGTTCGCGTGACGCCCTGGAGGGAGCCGGCGAAGGTCAGCGTCGCGCCGAACTCGCCGAGGGAGCGTGCGAACGCCAACGCCGTCCCCGAGCTCAGGGCCGGCAGTAGCAAGGGGATCGTCACCCGGCGCAGCACGGTCGTCGGGCGCGCGCCGAGGGTGGCGGCGACCGCCTCGTATCGGCGCCCCGCGGTGCGTGCCGCACCCTCGAGCGAGATGACCAGGAACGGCAGCGACACGAATGACTGGGCGATCACCACGGCCGCAGTGGTGAAGGCGATGTCGACGCCCAGCACCTCGAGCCGCGCGCCGAGCAGGCCGCGCTTGCCCAGCGTGCTCAGCAGCGCCAGGCCGGAGACGACCGGCGGCAGCACCAGCGGGAGCAGGACGACGGTGCGGATCACCCGTCGCCCGGGCAGGTGCACGCGCGCCAGGACCAGGCCGAGGGGCACCCCCAGGACGACGACGATGACCGTCGAGAGCATCGAGGTGCGCAGGCTCAGGGCGAGCGCGCCGAGCGAGGCCTCGGAGGTGATCAGCGCACCGAACCGCGACCACGGCACCCGGAGCAGCATGCCCAGGACCGGGATGGCGACGAGCAGCGCCGCGAGGGTGGCCGGCACGAGCACCCACCGCGGCAGCCCGTCGTCGTGCGCCAGCCGCACCCGGGACGTGGAACCCGCGCGACGCGCCCGATCCACGGCGGTGGCGGCGCCGGCACCTCGGTCCGGGGTCGGGTGTTCGCCCGTGCGCCCCTCGCGTGGGTGGCTCACGGGATCCTGAATCCGGCGTCGGACAGGATCCGCGTCCCCGCGTCGCTCATGAGGACCTCGATCCACAGCGCGCCGAGCTCAGGTTCGCCGGCGTCGTCGAGCACGGCGACGGGGTAGCGGTTGACGACCTCGCCGGCGCCCGGGACCTCGATGATCTCGACGTCGGCCCCGGCGCTCGCGGCGTCGGTGGTGTACACGAGGCCGGCGTCGGCCTGGCCGGAGGTGACCTTGCCGAGGACGTCGGCCACGTTGCCCTCCTCGCTCACCGGCCGCAGGGTGACGCCGAGGTTCTCGGTGAGAGCGCGGGTCGCGGCCCCGCACGGCACCTGCGGGGCGCAGACCACGAGGTCGGTGCCGTCCAGGCCGGCGTCCAGGCCGGTGATCCCGGCGGGGTTGCCGGGGGGCGTGACGAGCGTGAGGACGTTCTCCGCGAAGATCGGGGTGTCCCCGGTGATCGCGCCGCCCGCGACGGCGTCGGCCATGGTGGACTCGTTCGCCGTGGCGAGCACGTCCGCCGGGGCCCCGGCCAGGATCTGGGAGACCAGGTCGGAGGAGCCGGCGAAGGAGAAGGAGACCGAGACGTCGGGGTAGCGCGCCTCGAGCACGGCGGCGATCTCCTCGAACACGCCGTTGAGCGAGGCGGCAGCGAAGACGGTCAGCTCGCCGGCCGGAGCAGGCTCGGTCGACGCTGCCGCCGTCGCGGTCTCGGCAGCGTCGGTGCGGGTCGCCCCCGCCTCGGGGGCGTCGTCGGCGGCGGCGCAGGCGGCCAGTGCCAGGACGGGGACCAGGGCGAACGCCCCGACGGCGCGGGGCCACCGCG
>NZ_JBTSDU010000190.1:0-3791 GCF_054605595.1 Georgenia sp.
GGTGTGCGGGCTCCCGTCACCGTGCCGACCGGCGTGTGTGCCTGAACGGGCCGATGTGGTCGCGTGAGCGGGGCGTCGGTGCCCTCCGATAGTTTCGCCACCATGAGGCGAGCGGGCAGCGCAATCCTTCCGGGGCCGGTCAGGTGGGGCATCGTCGGCGTCGGCGACGTCACCGAGCGCAAGAGCGGGCCGGGGTTCCAGCGCGCCGAGCACTCCGAGCTGGTGGCCGTCATGCGACGCGACGGGGCGAAGGCGGCCGACTACGCCCGCCGTCACGGCGTCCCGCGCTGGTACGACGACGCCGACGCTCTCATCGCCGACCCCGAGGTCGACGCCGTCTACATCGCGACACCGCCGGACAGCCACCGCGACTACGCCGTACGGGTTGCCGCCGCAGGCAAGCCGGTCTACGTCGAGAAGCCCATGGCCCGTACGGCGGCCGAGGGCGAGGAGATGGTCGAGGCGGCCCGGGCGGCCGGCGTCCCCTTGTTCGTCGCCTACTACCGCCGGGCCATGCCCCGCTTCGCCACGGTGAAGAAGCTGCTCGACGACGGCGCGATCGGTTCCGTCCGTGCCGTGTCCGTCCGGCTGCAGAGCCCCGCCCGGACGTGGGAGCCGAACCACCTGCCCTGGCGGCTGGAGCCGGAGATCTCGGGCGGCGGTCTCTTCGTCGACCTCGGCACCCACACCCTTGACCTCCTCGACCACCTGCTCGGGCCGATCGGCGCCATCAGCGGCGCGGCCGCGAATCTCGGTGGCCACCACCGGGCGGAAGATGCGGTGGCGGCGACCTTCGTCTTCACCTCCGGCGTTCCGGGCGTGGGGCTGTGGTCCTTCGACGCCGCGGAACGGCGCGACGAGGTCGAGATCGTCGGCACCGCGGGCACCCTCCGGTTCTCCAGCTTCGGGCAGGAGCCGCTCGTCCTACGGATGCCCGACGGCGAGCACGAGATCGACGCGCCCTACCCCGAGGTCGTGCAACAGGCGCTGATCCAGAATGTCGTGGACACCCTGACCGGGCGGGCCGAGCCGCTGAGCACGGGCGAGAGCGCGCTGCGCACCGCCCGGATCGTCGACACCGTGCTGGCCGGGTACCGCGCGGAGCACGCCATCACGTTCTGAGGTGGACGAACGGGATGATGACACCATGACCGCCCCGTCGGCAGGCCGTCGCACCACCTGGTGCGTGCTCGGTGACCGCGAGGCAGGACGGGCAGTGCTCGGCGACCGCAAGGCAGCGCGCCGCGTGCTCGGCACCCTCGACGCGTGACCGTCCTCGTCGGGCGTTCCTCTACAGCCTCCTGTCCTCGGTGGTGGTGTTCCTGCCGGTGGAGGTCTATCTCGTCGGCGCCGCCGTGACGGCGGACGTGGCGGCGATCCCGGTGGCGCTCGTGGCCGCCGTCGCCCAGGTCACCGGCAAGATGCCGTTCTACCTGGTGGGACGCGGAGTGCTGGATCTGGCGCACGTGCGCCGCCGGGGCGCCGCCACCGGCACGTGGGCGCGGCGGATGACGGCCGTCGAGGAGTGGGCCCGCAGCCACCCGTGGGGCCCCAGCGCGGTGACGGCGGTGGCAGCGTTCGGCAGCGTCCCGCCCTACGCCGTGGTCTCGGTGCTCGCCGGCACGGTCGGTATGCGGTGGTGGCTCTTCGCGCTCGTCTCGCTCGTGGGCCGGTTCCTCCGCTTCTGGGCACTCATGAGCATCCCGGTGCTGCTCCCCCCGGGCCTGTTCGGGATCTGAGCGTTACGACGGTCGCGGACACGGCGCGGGCTCGGCCGAGCGGACCAGCACCCGCCGGCGTCGCACCGTGCGGCAGGGAGCCGATCGTCGATCCGGCCAGCAGCCCGGGCGGCCCGGTGGACCCGAGCCCGCGACGGGGCAACTGGCGGCGGGCAGTGCCATGGCGTCGTAGCAGCAGTGCTGGTCGGGTGAAGGGTTGCTGGTGGTACGCAGGATGTTGCCAGGGACGGACTGGGCAGAGATCTACCCAGGGGCCCGGGACGAGAGCGTGGAGCTGTTGAAGGGAGCAGTGCCGGCCGACGGCAGGACGGTCAGCCACGAGGCGATCGACCGCCTGGGCCGGCGCATCTGCCGAACGTGTGGGTGCCTACGGGCGGAGGTACGCCCACCGGTGTCGTTGTCGTTGCACGAGGTGGACCACACCGGATGGGATGATGCCCACTCCGCCGGTCCCGGCACCAGCACGTGATCATCGTGGCCCCGGCTCGGTGACGCCAAGCGCCGGTGGTGCGCGCGCCCGTTGCCGATGACCGGGAGCACCTGGAAACGATGCTCGCCGCGATCGCCGCGAACGCCGCGATCGTCGGACGTGGGCCGGCGTCGACGGAGCGGAGGACGGCATCGCACGATTGCGCCGCGCACCGGCACCGGCACCGACAGCCCGCACGGTGGGGGCGGACCCGTTCACGCGGAGGCCGGGCCCTGACCAAGGGGCGCGGAGACGCTGATCCGTCGGCCGTGACTTTCTCGCGGGTCGGCAGTCGCGGTGGCCGCGACGGGCACGGGAGCGCGGGACACCTCTGCACTGGGGACTGGTCGTCGTCACTCCTGGCGCACCGACCCCCGGCGAGGCTGCCGTCGGAGCACTCAATTGCGTCGACCACCCACAGCGTCGAGGTGACCCGGTCCGGCCGTGTGAAACACCTCTCGCCACCGGAACCGTGCAATTGCTGGCAAGCGATGGTTGTGGAAACTGCCGGCCGGTACGTTGCTCGAAGCCCCTGCCACGCGAAATCGGAGCCACCCATGAGCGAGTCCGCTGCCCCCGAGATCTCCCCCTGGCCGAAGAGGTCGGGCGGACCCCGTCACGTCGTCGTGATGGGTGTGTCCGGCAGCGGTAAGACGACGGTCGCGATGATGCTCGCCGGCAAGCTCGGCTACGTTTTCGCCGAGGGCGACGAGTTCCACAGCCAGGCGAACCGGGACAAGATGCACGCCGGCCACCCCCTCGATGACGACGACCGCACCCCCTGGCTCACGTCCATCCAGGAGTGGATGACGGCGGAGGCGAGGGTCGGTCACTCGACCGTGGTCGCCTGCTCGGCACTGAAGAAGAAGTACCGCGACGTGCTGCGGGCGGCCGAGGGCAACACGATCGTGGTCCACGTGGCCCCGCCGGTCGAGCTGACCACCGAGCGGATGGAGGCGCGCGCGGGGCACTTCATGCCGGCGACCCTGCTCGACTCGCAGCTCGCGGCGCTCGAGGGGCTCGAGTCCGACGAGCGGGGCTTCACGATCACCTCGGGCGGTACACCGGCCGAGGTGCTCGCCGAGGTGCTGGCGCACCTCCAGGACGCCTGAGTCACCCCACCCGGCGCGCGACCTGGTAACCCTCGGCGTCGAGCACGAGCTCGTAGTCGGTGCCTGGGTGGCGCGTCTCGGCCAGCGCGGCGGTGTCGGTGACGTCGCGGTCCGGCCAGGTCCGGCGCAGCGTGTCGAGCTGGACGTAGTCGGGCGCCGGGTTGCCCTCGTTGCCGATCCAGTACACCTGGGCGCGCGGCACGAGGTACGCCATGAGGTAGATGTCCGCCTCCACGGTCGAACCGGGCTCGACCGCCTCGATCGCGGCCCGGGCGCTCGCGGCCCGCTGCGGTGGCTCGTAGCTCTCCGGCCGCGCCAGCCGTGCCACCGGCCCGGTCGGCAGCATCACCAGCGTCGTCACCAGGGCGATCCCGACGGCGACACCCGCCAGCACGCCCGGGCCGACCGGGCCCGGTGGGCCAAGTGGACCCCGGCCGGCTGGACCCCGGCCGGCTGGCCCCCGGCGGGGGG
>NZ_JBTSDU010000191.1:0-2343 GCF_054605595.1 Georgenia sp.
GGGGGCGCAGGCCGCGAGCGCGAGCACCGCGAGGGCGGCTGCCACCGTGCGCGCCAGGGGGCGACGGCTCATGGGGACGTCCCCCTGTTCGCGACCACCGTGCGCGCCAGGGGGCGACGACTCATCGGGGCTCCCCCCCGTTCGCGACCACCGCGCGCGCCCGGGTGCGACGACTCATCGGGGCTCCCCCCCGTTCGCGACCACCGTGCGCGCCAGGGGGCGACGACTCATCGGGGCTCCCCCCCGTTCGCGACCGCCGCGCGCGCCAGGGTGCGACGGCTCATCGGGACGTCCCCCTGTTCGCGGCCGCCACCGAGATGCCCGGGGTCATGTCCGCGGAGCCGCGCAGGAGATCCCCGACGGGCTCCCAGTAGGCCAGGCGCTCCAGGCGGCGCCCGGTGAAGGTGACCGAGGTGAGCGACGCGAGCGAGCACTGCCGGCGGCGCGGGTCGTGCGCGAGGATGCGGCGCTCGAGGAAGAGCCGGGAGACCCAGATCGGGAGCTGATGACTCACGAGCAGCACCTCGCGGCCGCGACCGAGCGTGAGCGCGTCGGAGATCGCGGCACTCATGCGGGTGACCTGGTCCCGGTAGGGCTCACCCCAGCTCGGGCGGAACGGGTCGACGTACGACGGCCAGTGCTTCGGGTTCGCGAGCATCGCACGGTTCTTGTTGACGGCGTAGCCCTCGAAGTGGTTCTCCGCCTCGATGAGGCGCGCGTCGGTGCCGACCTCGAGGCCGAACGCCTCCGCCGTGGGTCGTGCGCTCTCCTGCGCGCGCTGCAGCGGCGAGGCGATGACAGCGGTGATGTCGTGGCCGCCGGAGCGCAGCTCGTCGGCCACGCGAGCGACCATCTGCTGCCCGCGGTCCGAGAGTCGGTAGCCCGGCAGCCGGCCGTAGAGGATGCCCTCCGGGTTGTGCACCTCGCCGTGGCGCATGAGGTGGACCGTCGTTCGCTCCATGGGCACCAGTGTTGCAAACTCGATGCGCGTGCCGGACCACCTTGCGACGTCAGTCACACCCGGCCGTCTCGCCGCGAGACTCGGTCACGCGTCCACGACCGCCACAACACTCGGTCACGCGTCCGCGACCGCCGCGTCTCCGTCCGACCTGAGCGCGTCCGTACCCGCCGTACCCGCCTCGCCGGCGAGGATCGTCATGACCTCGCCGAGCTGACGCATCTGCTCGCCGCTGATCCGGTCCACGAGCCGAGCGCGGACCGAGCCCACGTGACCTGGGGCCGCCCCTTCCAGGCGCGCGAAGCCGGCCGGGGTGAGGAAGCAGTCCACGCCACGACGGTCGGACGCGCACGAGCGGCGCTCGACCAGACCTGCGCGTTCCATGCGTCCGATCGTGTGGGTCAGGCGGGAGCGCGAGTGCACGAGGCTGGCGGCCAGGGTCGACATGCGCAGCACGCGCCCCTCCGCCTCGGAGAGACGCACGAGCACCTCGTACTCGTTCAACGAGAGCCCGCTCTCCTGCTCGAGGTCGTGATTGATGTCCTCGAAGAGTTGCGCGGACCCTCGCAGGAGCGCTCGCCAACTGCGCTGCTGATCGGCGCCGAGCCAGCGCACCGGCTGCTGCTGGTCCTGCTCTGACATCGAGTCCTACCCCGTTCTGTCGCCGTCTCGACATTCTTCCCTGTTGTCAGGCCGCTCGCAGCGCACCACGCAGGGCCCTCTTGCACGATGGTGCCGCAGTCAGTATATAGTTAAAGTGTCAACTATCTGTAACGCCTCTGGAGGACCCACTCATGACCACCATTCCCGCTGGCTCCTACGTCATCGACGCCTCGCACACCGACGTCGCGTTCACCGTCCGGCACGCCGGCATCTCCAAGGTCCGTGGCAAGTTCGAGAAGTTCGACGGCAAGATCGTCGTCGCCGAGAACCTTGCGGACTCCTCGGTCAACGTCTCCATCGACTCCAACTCCATCAACACCGGCGACGCCAACCGCGACGGACACCTGCGCTCCGCGGACTTCTGGGACGCCGACGGCAAGCCCACCTGGACCTTCGTCTCCACCGGCGTCCAGGGCGACGGCGACTCCTTCGTCGTGAACGGCGAGCTCACCATCAACGGCGTGACCAAGCCGGTCGCCCTGGAGACCGCGTTCAACGGTTCCGTCGTGGACGCCTTCGGCGCCCCGCGCATCGGCTTCTCCGCCTCGACCCAGATCTCCCGCAAGGAGTTCGACCTGACCTGGAACGCGGCCATGGAGACCGGTGGCTTCCTCGTGGGCGACAAGGTCACCATCACCCTCGAGATCGAGGCGAACCCGGAGGCCTGATCCTCCCGGTACGACCCTCCCGCCACACGGCGGACACACTGCGGCGGGGGGCGG
>NZ_JBTSDU010000191.1:2353-3748 GCF_054605595.1 Georgenia sp.
CCTTCAGGTGCCGCCGCCGCAGTCATGGCGCTCGGGTTGCTTCCGACGGCGGGTGGCCGGCGACGGCTCACGCTCCCCGCTACCGCTCAGGCCACCCTTCTCGGGCGACCCTTCTCAGGCCGTCACGCCTCCAGCGCGCGACGCACGCGAGCCGACTCGATGCGCCAGTAGCCCTGCTGTACGCCGTCGACGGTCACGACCGGCACGAGTTCGCCGTACCGGTCCACGAGCTCCGGGTCGGTGTCGACGTCGACCTCCCGGAACGCGGCGCCCGTGTCCTCCTGCACCCGTCGCAGCATCGCGCGCGCCTCGTCGCAGAGGTGGCAGCCCTGGCGCCCGTAGAGCACCACGCGGGTCGCGTCGACGGTGTCGGTCGTTCCCATGACCTCCGACCCTACGCGCCCGGTGCGGCTACGCTGACCCGGTGCCAGGACCCGAGGAGAGCGCGGCCCGAACCGCGGCATTCTTCGACGTCGACAACACGATCATCCGCGGCGCGAGCGCGTATCACCTCGCGCGTGCCCTGCACCGGCGCGGGTTCTTCGGGATGCGCGACATCCTGTTCTTCGCCCGCCACAGCATCGCCTACGCGGTCCAGGGCGAGAACCTGCGGCGCATCGCGTCGCTGCGGGCCCGCGCCCTGCACATCGCCAGCGGTCTCTCGGTCGCGGACGTCATGACGATCGGCGAGGACGTCTACGACGAGGTGCTCGACAGTCGGGTCTACCCGGGCGCCCGCGCCCTGATCCGGAAGCATCTGGACGCCGACCACGAGGTCTGGCTCGTCACCGCCACGCCCACGGAGGTCGCGGAGCTGATCGGCCGCCGCCTCGGCACCACCGGCGCGCTGGGCACCCGGACGGAGACGGTCGACGGCTACTACACGGGCGCACTGACGGGCGACCTCCTGCACGGGGCCGGGAAGGCCGTGGCGGTCCGTCGGCTCGCCGAGGAGCGCGGTATCGACCTGGCCGCCTCCTACGCCTACGGGGACTCCTTCAACGACGTCCCCCTGCTCGACACCGTCGGGCATCCCAGCGCGATCAACCCGGAACCGCGGCTGCGCCAGCACGCGACGCGGGTGGGCTGGCCCGTGCGGGACTTCCGCCGCCGTCGTCGCTCCGTCGACCTCCGCACCGGCGCCCGCTCCGCCGGCCTGGCCGGGACGGCGTGGGCCGTCGCGGTGGTCCTGCGCGCGCTGCTTCGACGCCTGCGCGCGGGGTAGACCCCGCGCGAGCCGGGTGCCGGGAACGACGCAGGCCCGGCACACGGCCGGGCCTGTGGTCACGGCGCGAGGAGCGCCGGGTGCGTCACTTCTTGTTGCGACGCTGGTGACGGGTCTTGCGAAGCAGCTTGCGGTGCTTCTTCTTGGACATGCGCTTGCGGCGCTTCTTG
>NZ_JBTSDU010000192.1:0-3719 GCF_054605595.1 Georgenia sp.
TGGGCGAGGCCCGGCCCACCTGGGACGCCGATGTGGTGGGCCGAGGGCATGTAGTGCCGGATCAGACCGTGCGGTGAGCGGATCGCAACGGGTGTACGGCGCGCCAGGAGGTCCGAGATGGCGATACCGAGAGACGCTTCCAGCGCCTGGCCCTGGGTGTCCGGCCCGAGCAGCTCCTGCGCGGCGGTGTTGAGCTCGACGACGACGCCGTGGTCGACGGTGACGATGACGACGGGTGCCGGCTGGTGCTCGAAGAGTCCTCGGTAGCGGGCCTCCGCCAGGTCGGCAACCTTCAAGGCGGCCTCCGTTCGACGTCGGCCGAGACGTTCCACGTCGACCCGCTCCCCGACGATCACCCCGCTCACCGCCAGCACCGCCAGACTGACGAGCTCGATCCACAGGTGGGCGCTCGTGATGTCGTGATGGTGCAGAGCCAGCCAGTGCAGCGTGAACAGTGCCGTGGCCCATGTCTCCGTCCAGATCGCCCCCGTGGTGCCGAAGTTCAGCGCCGCGTACAGCACCGGGATGAGCATCAGGCTGGAGGTCAGGGGCGCCGGGATTCCGGCAAGGTCCGCACCGTCCCGCCAGCTCAGCACGAGGGTGTGTGTGGTCATGATCACCAGGATCGAGACCTGGATCGTCCAGAACTTCGGTGAGCGCCAGGGAATCGGGGTGTGCCAGAACCGATCGATGAACCCGGCGACGGGCGCGTCGGCGGTTGTCCCGAGATCAGGGCTCGTCATGGGGTCCTCGCACGAGCCCCGACGCGAAAGCCGAGATGACCGCCTCGGTGCGCGAGTGGACGGCCAGCTTGGCGTAGATGCTCTCGCAGTGCCGTTCGACGGTGCGTGGGCTGATGTACAGCCGGGTGGCGACCTGCCTGTTGGTCAGGCCCTGCGCCAGCAGGTCGAGCACGGCCCGTTCGCGTTCGCTGAGGCTGTTCTCGGCAGGCGAGGTGCTCGGCTCGACAGCCAGCAACCTGGTCAGGACGCCAGGCTCGACGACGCTCGAACCTGCAGCGACCGCCCTGATCGCTTTCGCGAGCTCTCGACCCGGGGCGGTCTTGCACAGGTAGCCCGATGCCCCGGCTTGGAGCGCACCGCGGACGTACTCGTCATCGTCGTATGCGCTGACCATCAGGACACGCACGGCGGGGTATCGGGCGCGGATCAGACGCGTCGTCTCGATGCCACTGGCCCCGGGGAGGCGAATGTCCATGAGCACGACGTCCGGCAGCAGCCGGTCGATGAGCGCGAGGGCCATCTCGCCGGAGTCCGCCTCCTCGATGACCTCAATGTCCGCGTGCTGGCTCAGGATCCCGCGTGCGCCGTCCCGGTGCAGGGCGTGGTCGTCGACGACGAGGACGCGGATGACTTCGGGCATCACATCCCGACACTACGTCACGGCGGGGGTGACTCAGTGGGGGAATTCACCCATGACGGTTGGGGGCGAACCGCCATGAGGTCTGGTGATTGGCCCCTGGCGAGGAAGCGGTCGTCATCCCGAGACTGGACGACGAACAAGGACGGAGCGTTCACGTGTCGGCAAGCGGCACTGCCGTCGCGAGAGGAGAACCGATGCGTACAACGAGCCGGTCACCGGTCCGCAGAACCCGATGGCTGCAGGTCGTGTCGATGGTCGCTGTGCTCCTGGGGGGCGTTGCGTTCGCATCCCCGGCCTGGGCGCACGGCGACGGGGAGAGTGAGGAGGCCTACGTCCTGATCCAGCAGGCCCTCGGCTACCTTGCGCACGACAGCAGTTCGGACGGGGTGATGCTGGCGCAGGAGAAGATCGACGATGCGCTCGCGACCGAGGACCAGGAAGGTGTCGACGTCAGCCTGGTCGAGCAGGGGCAGGCCGCCTTGAACGCGGGCGACGTCGAGACCGGTCAGACGCTGCTCCAGGAGTCCATCACCGAGGCGGTCAGCGCGCTCCCTCCCGCCACGGGTGAGGAGACCGGGACGAGCATCATCACCAGCGATCTCCCGGGCCGGGGTGCCCTCGACGGTCGCAGCTGGCTCTTCCTCGGGCTCTCGGCCGTCCTCGTTGTCGCAGGAACCGCCGTGGCCGTGAAGTACCGCCCGGCACACACCGTGCGGGCGCTGAGCCAACGGTTGGGCTCGAGCACCCCCGACCACGGCCACTCCGCACAGACGAGGAAGGACGCATCATGACGACACACGTGGGGGCAGCCGCAGGCGCGACGCAACCGGGCAGCCCCGGGGGAGCCGCGCCCGAGACCGATTCGCGCAAGCGGAGCAGGGGCCGCGCCGTGCTGGACGCGCTCGACGAGCGCCTCGGGATCAACGCGTTGGAGTACCCCGTCCCGGAGCACGCGAACAACGTCGCCTGGAGCCTCGGCGGCATCACCGCGGCGTCGCTCGGCCTCTTGATCGTCACCGGGGTCCTACTGGCGCAGTTCTACAGCCCCATACCCGAGACGGCGAACGCCTCGGTGCGCAACATCGTCACGGACGTCTGGGGTGGGCGCTTCGTCCGCGGAGTGCACTTCTGGGCGGCGCAGGCCATGTACGTCACCGCCCTGCTCCACCTCATGCGCGTGTTCTTCACCGGTTCCTACAAACGGCCGCGCGAAGCGAACTACCTCGTCGGGGTGGCGATGCTCGGCCTGGTGACGCTGGCCACCTTCACCGGGACGGTGCTGAAGTGGGACCAGGAGGGATTCGAGGCCCTCGGGCACAACATCGAGATCGGGAACCTGCTCGGCGGCGTCGGGATCTGGTTCTCCCCCGAGTTCGCCGACCAGGTGCCGATCCTTGTGCGGCTCTACGGTGCCCACACGGTGCTCGTGCCGGGCCTGATCGTCGTGCTCGCCGTCCTGCACGGGCTGCTGGTCAAGAAGCACAAGATCTCCCCACACCCCGTCCTGGGGACCGATCCCTCGGGCCTGCAGGCACCTGTGGACGAGCCGACCGAGCCGTTCACCCACCACCTGCGCCGGATCGCCGCCTTCGGTGTCGCCCTGTTCGGGATCCTGGGGATCCTCGCGGTGCTCTTCCCGCCCGGGCTCGGCGCGTCGCCGGTGGCAGGCATCGAGATCACCCGCCCGCCCTGGAGCTTCTGGTGGATGTTCACCCTGGAGAACTGGATCGGGCTGAAGGGAATCGTCTACGGCGAGCTCGCATTCTTCGGGCTGCTGATCCTGCTCCCGTTCGTCGACCGCAACCCGAAGCGGCACTGGCGCTCGCGGCCCGTCGCGATGGGTGCCGGCATCGCCATGCTCCTCGCGGTGATCGTCCTCACGATCCTGATGGGCGTGACACCCGTCCAGCAGCACCTTGGGATGTGACCGCGATGACTCGGCACCCCTTCGCCGGCGGGCTCGTTCAGGGCCGGGCACGGCGCTCCTTCTGGATCCTCCTCGCCGTGGCCATCGTGGCGACCGGGTCGCTGAGCAGCGCCCTGTCCGCGGCGCCGAGCCCGGCGGTCGGGGCATGGTTCGCGGTCAGCGCCATCGCCGCTCTGGTCTCGATCGGCCTTGCGGTCCGCGTCATGTCCGCACTGGCCCGTGGTCCCCGGAGCCGCGGCGCGCGTCGACCGGGTGCAGATTCGGCCGTGTGAGGCTGAGGCTCACAGCGGGCGACGGAGACGATGGACGACACCGAACTCCTTGACCACGCCCAGGACCAGCTCGGTGAGCAGACTGGCCCGGTCCGCGTCGAACAGCGCGGTCAGCGTACGACCGACCCGGTCGTGGG
>NZ_JBTSDU010000193.1:0-3709 GCF_054605595.1 Georgenia sp.
GGCCGACGACCTCAGCGCCGCACAGCGCCAGGCGTTCGCGCACGTGCGCCTCGTCGTCGCCGCGGGAGCGCCGGTCACCGCCGCCCAGTTCGCCCGGATCCGGGACGTGCTGCCGGCGGCGGAGCCGCACGCGGTCTACGGCACCGCCGAGGTGGGGCCGATCGCCGCGGCGTCCCTCGAGGAGATCACCGCGGCCGAGGCCGACGCGGCGGCCGGCGTCCGCGGTGCGGACGGTCGCGCGGGACCGGTCGGTGCGGGTGGCGGCGGGTGCGTGGGCACACCCCTCGCCGGGGTCACCGTCCAGGTCATCCCGCTCGACGAGGTCGGCCGACCCGCGAGCGAGCCCACGGACACCGCCGGCGTGCGCGGTGAGGTGCTCGTGGCCGACCGGGACGGCTCCGGGGGTCCCGCCTGGCACCGCACCGGCGACGTCGGGCACCTCGACGGCCGCGGCCGGTTGTGGCTGGAGGGACGGGTGGCCCACGTCATCACCACCGCGCGGGGGGTGCTCACGCCGGTGCGGCTCGAGCACGACGCGCTCCGCATCCGCGGCGTGGTGCGCGCCGGCGCGGTCGGTCTGGGGCCCGTGGGGGACCAGCAGGTGGTGCTGGTGGTCCAGACGGACCCGGACGTGCACGCGGGTGCCCGGGCGCCGGCGTCGTTCGCGCCGCCGGGCCTGGCCCGGGCGGTGCGCGCCGCCGTCACCGCGCCGGTCGCCGCCGTCCTGCGGGTGCCCGAGATCCCGACCGAGGGCTACCGGGTCGACCGCCCCCGTCTCGCCGCCTGGGCCCGCCGGATGCTCGCGGGCCAGCGGGCGGGGAACCCGTGAGGCTGCCCGCGGAGGGCTGAGCCTCAGAACTCCTCGTGCGACTCCGGGTCGGCGCCGTAGCGGCTCGATTCCAGTGCGCTGATGCGGTCCAGCTCCCAGGCGCGCAGGTTGAACCGGAAGATGTCGAGGTTCTCCCCCCGGCGGGCGGGGTCGGCGGACTTGGGGATGGGGAGCGCGCCGAGCTGGTGGTGCCAGCGCAGGATCACCTGGGCCGGGGTGACGCCGTGGAACCGGGCGGCCTCCGCCACGGCGGGGGCGTCCAGGAGGCGGCCACGGCCCAGCGGCTGGTAGCTCTGGGTGAGCACGTTCCGGGCGGCGTGGTCCGCGCGCAGGGCCGACTGGGGGAACGCCGGGTGCATCTCGATCTGGTTCACCGCCGGCGTCACGCCCGTCTCGGCGATGAGGCGGTCGAGGTGCTCCGCCGTGAAGTTCGAGACGCCGATCGAGCGGACGAGGCCGTCGACCCGGAGCTTCACGAGCGCCCGGAACGTCTCGACGAAGGTGTCCAACCGCGGCAGCGGCCAGTGGATGAGATACAGGTCCAGGTACTCCAGGCCGAGGTCACGGCGGGTGCTCTCGAACGCCCGCAGCGTCGACTCGTAGCCCTGGTCGTCACCGCGCACCTTGCTGGTGACGACGATCTCCTCGCGCGGCACCCCCGAGTCGGCGATGCCCTGCCCGACGCCCACCTCGTTCTCGTACGTCGCGGCGGTGTCGATGAGCCGGTAGCCGGTGCGGATCGCGTCGGCGACGGCGGTGCGGGCCCCGGCGTCATCCATCCGCCACGTGCCCAGGCCTATCGCGGGGAGGTTGTGGCCGTCGTTCAGGGTCCACTGCGGCACGCTGTTCATGCCCACAGTCTGCCCGGTGCGGGCGCCGCACCCAAGGGGCCGGTGGTCCCGCGCACCCGGCCGGCGGGATCGCCCGGCATAATCGTCGGGGGGACGCGTGGCCCCGACGACCCGAGGAGAGCACCCGTGATCCACCCGCAGCTGATCGCCTTCGACCTGGACGACACGCTCGCGCCCTCGAAGTCGCCCATGCCGGAGCGGATGGGCCGGGCGCTCGCCGACCTGCTCGACCTGCTGCCCGTGTGCATCATCTCCGGCGGTCACTTCGGCCAGTTCCAGGACCAGGTGCTCGCCCACCTGAGCGCCACGCCCGAGGAGCTCGACCGGCTCCACCTCATGCCGACCTGCGGCACCCGGTACCTGCGCCACGACGGCCAGGCATGGCACCACGTCTACGCCTACGACCTCGGCGACGACGAGAAGTCCGCCGCGCTCGCGGCCGTGGAGGAGGAGGCCCGCCGCCTCGGGCTGTGGGCGGACCGGACCTGGGGTCCGGCGCTGGAGGACCGCGGTTCCCAGATCACGTTCTCCGCCCTGGGACAGCAGGCGCCCCTGGACGCCAAGAAGGCCTGGGACCCGACGGGGGAGAAGAAGGAGGCGCTGCGCGCCGCCGTCGCCGCGCGCCTGCCCGGACTGGAGGTGCGTTCCGGCGGCTCGACGTCGGTGGACATCACCCGCGCCGGCGTCGACAAGGCATACGGCATGGAGCGGCTGAGCGAGCAGACCGGTATCGACGTGACGGACATGCTCTTCGTGGGCGACCGTCTCGACGAGGGCGGCAACGACTACCCGGTGGTGCGCCTGGGGATGCCGACGCGTGCGGTGACCGACTGGGCGGAGACGGCTGCCCTCGTCGAGGAGATGGTCACGAGCCTCGCGGTCGCCCGGGCCTGACCGGTCGGCGGGCCGGCGGGGCCGGCGGCGGGACGGTTCGGTGGCGGGACGGGTTCACCGGCCGGTGACGGCGCGGCGTAGCCACGCCAGCCGCGGCACGCCCTCCAGGCGGTCGCGCACCCGCCCGGCGGGGTCCAGCACGAGCACGGTCGGGGTGGTGCGGATCCGCAGCGTCGCCGCGAGCTCCTCGTGACCGGCGACGTCGAGCTCCACGTGGCGGACACCGGGGGTGGTCTCGGCCACGCGCCGCGCCACCGTGCGGGCGCCGCTGCACGGGGCACAGAACGAGCTCGAGATCTGCAGCACGGTGGCCCGCTCACCCAGGACCGCCGTCGCCGGCAGGCCCCCCGTGCCGGGTCGGAGCGTCGTCGCGCCGTCGTCGTACCGGTCCTCGGTGCGCGGGTCCTGGGTGCTCGCCGTCAACCGTCGTCTCCGTCCTGCGTCCATGTCGGCCGCCGCCGTCCGGCCGTACCCACCCGTACCCACCATCGTCGTCGCCCGGCGGGGAGACGTGGAACTGTCCCCGTCGCAACGCCGGGGCGGTGGCCGGGCATTCCCACGCACTCCCGAGGCGTTCCCGCCCCGCGCGTCGGCGTGCGTGGAGCGGGTGCCCGAT
Source organism: Georgenia sp. (assembly GCF_054605595.1). Classification (NCBI taxonomy): domain Bacteria; kingdom Bacillati; phylum Actinomycetota; class Actinomycetes; order Allobogoriellales; family Allobogoriellaceae; genus Georgenia; species Georgenia sp. The sequence goes on from NZ_JBTSDU010000193.1 coordinate 3,191, forward strand.
CCCGGGCCGGTAGCCCATCCCTCGACCACCCTCCCTCGACCACCCTCCCTCGACCACCCACGACACGCGAGTCGTGATCGGCTGACGGGCGGTTTGCCCACGTACCGTGGGGTCGTCCCGAACTCGTCGGAGGATTGTCGTTGCGCCGTCATCTGCTCGCCGCCCTGATCTTCTTCGCCGTCGCCTCGGTGACCCTCGTGGGGGGAACGGACGGCGGCGTGGCCGCCGAACGCTCGGCCGGGGCCGCGGCGAGCAGCAGCCCTTCCGCCGATTCGACAGACGGCCCGGCGCCGACCGGCGAAGGGGCTCCGAGCGCCGAGCCGGCGCCGCCGGCGGTCGCCGTGACCGCCGTGCCCGATCAGCCGGTGGTGCTCGCGTCGGACCGGCCCGAGGTGCTCGCCCGCGCCACGAGCGAGGCCCTGTTCGTCTCGGCCCCCGTCGTGGTGCTCGCCGCGCCCGGATCGGTGCTGCGCGGGGCCTCTCTCGCCGTCGCGGTCGGTGCGCCCCTGCTCCTTCAGG
>NZ_JBTSDU010000194.1:0-3655 GCF_054605595.1 Georgenia sp.
GGCGGCTGAGCCGCCGGCGGCGGTGGGACGGCAGCCGCAGCGGGCGCCCGGGCGAGGACCGGGCGGCCAGCAGGCGGCCCCGCGTGGCAGGCGGCGCCAGGTCCGGGCGGCCGGATGCCCTAGGCTGTCCTGCGCGCGAGGCAGAGAGCTCACGTGTGGGGCCTGTAGCTCAGTTGGTCAGAGCGCCGCGTTTACACCGCGGAGGTCGTCGGTTCGAGACCGGCCGGGCCCACCCAAGATTGGATGTTCGAACTCGCGACGTCGTCGGGTTTGACATCCTCCCCCGCACGTAGCCTGGCTCGGCCTGGTCGTACTCGACCTGTCCGGCGTCGATCCGCGAGTCCAGGAACGCGAGCCGTCGGGCGATGCGGTCCTGCTCCTCGTTGAGCAGATCGAGAGGCACGGCTCCGGCGTGGTGGGCGTGGAGCAGGCTGCGGCGCTCGTCGCGGAGCCTGTCGCGTTCCCAGGACTGCGGACATAGGTGTCGTGTGATCGGCGTGTTTGCTGGCGCGCACCTACACCGGCCCGGCCCCGTCCGCGTCCTCCACACGCTCGACGACCTCACCGATCCGAGCCCCACCAGCGACCGGTACCAGCGGCCGGGTCGGTAGCACGTGGGTCAGCACATGGAGACGCTGACTTTGCTCCGCCGTCGGCTGCGATCATCCGGCCACAGATCCTGCAACCATCCGGTTAGTAGTCCTGCGATCATCCGCCTAGCAGTCCTGCAATCGTCGGCATAGCGGCCTGAGAACGGTGCAGTGGGGGCATGGATGCGGTAGCGGCGCTCGGACGCGAGTACCGGCCTCGCGTGATCGACAGCGCGGTGCAACGCGCCCTCGCGGCCTCGGGCGCGGTGGTGATCGAGGGAGCGCGCGCGAGCGGCAAGACCATGACGGCCTTGCATGCCGCCGCCTCCTACGTCTTCATCGACGACGTCGAGGCCCAGCGCGTGCTCGAGGTGGCTCCCCGTTCCCTCCTCGATGGCGAGGCACCCAGGCTGCTTGATGAGTGCCAGGTCGCCCCGGAGCTGTGGAACCTCGTCCGTCGTGCCGTCGACGCTGCCGTCGAGCCAGGCCGGTTCATCCTCACCGGCTCGTCCGTTCCTCCGGACGATGTCACCCGGCACACTGGGGCCGGACGGTTCCTGCGGCTGCGTGAGCGGACCATGTCGTGGTGGGAGAAGCTCGACGCACCAACGGGCGCAGTGAGCCTCTCGGGCCTGTTCGACGGGGACCTGCCCAAGACCGATCTTGGCGCAGCCCCCGATCTCGACGCCGTCATCGACAACCTGCTGCGGCCCGGCTTCCCCGCGATGACTGCGCTTTCACCAACTCAGGCCTCGGATCGACTGCGTGGCTACATCGACGACGTCGCGCGTACCGACATCCGCCGCATCGCCGACATCCGGCATGAGCCCGAGGTGGTCAAGCAACTCATCGCCGCGCTCGCGTGATCGGTGGCCTCCGAGGTCACCTACAAGACGCTCGCGGCCGACGTCCGCGCGGTGGCGCCCGCGATCGACGAGGAGACCGTCAGCAGCTACGTCGGCCTGCTCCAGCGGCTGTTCATCGTCGAGGCACAGCGCCCGTGGACCCCGGCGTTGCGATCGCGCGCGAGGGTGCGCACCTCGCCGAAGCTCCACCTGGTCGACCCAGCCCTCGCCGCTGCGGCCCTAGGTGCCGGTCCCCAACAGCTACGGGGCGACCTCAATACGCTCGGCACACTGTTCGAGAGCGCCGTGGTCCATGATCTGACTGTGCTCGCCTCGCGTATCGATGGCGAGGTCAGTCACTATCGCGACTCCAACGACAAGGAGATCGACGCGATCATCACGCTCCCCGACGGACGCTGGGGCGCCGTCGAGGTCAAGCTCGGCGGCCAGCAACTCACCGCCGGGGCCACCTCGCTCCGAGCGGCGATCGCACAAGTCGACATCGCCGCGATCGGAGAGCCGGCGTTCCGACTCGTGGCCACCGGAACCGGGCCGATCCTTGTCACCGACGACGGGACTGTCACGGCCCCGCTCACCGCCCTGGCTCCCTGAGGGTGAGCCGCGCCGGTAGGCTCGCGGGCATGCCCACGCTGTGCCTAGCGGACGTCGTCGAGATGCTCGAGAGCCACTACCCGCCCGCCACCGCGGCGGACTGGGACGCCGTCGGGCTCGTCGCCGGGGACCCGGACGCGGCGGTGGAGACGGTCCTCCTCGCGGTCGATCCCACCGCGGAGGTGGTCGCCGAGGCGCTGGCCCTGGGCGCCGACCTGCTCATCACCCACCACCCGCTGTACCTGCGCGGCACGTCCACGGTCGCCGCCACCACTCCCAAGGGCCGCGTGGTCCACCGCCTGATCGCGGGCGGCTGCGCCCTGTACGCCGCCCACACCAACGCCGACGCCGCGACCGACGGCGTCGCCGACGCCGTCGCCGAGCTGCTCGGGCTGCGCGAGGTCCGGCCGCTCGAGCCGCTGCCGGGCACCGAGCTCGACACGCTCGTCACCTTCGTCCCGCGTACCCACACCGCTCGGGTGGTCGACGCCCTCGCGGCCGCCGGCGCCGGGCGCCTCGGCGACTACGACCGCGCCGCCTTCGTCTCACCTGGCACCGGCACGTTCCGGCCGCTGCCCGGCGCCGAGCCGGCGGTCGGCACCGTCGGCGAGGTGACCGAGGTGGCGGAGGACCGGATCGAGATGGTCCTCCCACGCGGCCGCCGCGCCGCCGTCCTGGAGGCGCTACGCGCCGCCCACCCTTATGAGGAGCCGGCGCTCACGCTCACCGCCCAGCCCGGTGAACCCGCCGACGTCGGCACGGGCCGGATCGGGCACCTGCCTGAGCCGATGACGCAGCGCGCCGTCGCGGATCTCGTCGCGCAGCGCCTGCCCGCCACCGCCCAGGGGATCCGCGTCGGCGGCGACCTGGACGCCCAGGTCTGCGCCGTCGCCCTGTGCCCGGGCGCCGGCGACTCCCTGCTGGCCCGCACCCGAGCGCTCGGTGCCGACGTCTACCTCACGGCCGATCTGCGCCACCACCCGGCTGCCGAGCACCTCGCCGGTGGGCGGCCGTACCTCGTGGACGCGACGCACTGGGCGAGCGAGTGGCCCTGGCTCCCGCGGGCGGCGCGGGTGTTGCGCGCGGCGGCACAGGCGCGCGGGGCTAGGTTGGACCTGCACGTCTCGACCCGGGTCACCGACCCGTGGAACCTGCACGTGCCTCAACAGCACAGCGAGCACTCGCCGGATGAAGGAGCACACCCGTGACCACTGCCCCTGTGAGGGACCAGCACCGACTGCTCGACCTGCAGGCGCTCGACACCCGGGCCGCCAAGCTCGCCCACCAGCGCCGGTCGCTGCCGGTCCTGACCGCGCTGGCCGAGCTCGACGGCCGCGCGGAGGACCTGCACCGCTCCCAGGTCGAGGCGAAGACGCTCGTCTCGGACACCCGGCGCGAGCTGACCAAGGCCGAGGGCGACGTCGCGCAGGTCCGGGCCCGCGCCGCCCGCCACCAGGTGACGCTCGACTCCGGGCAGGGCCTCTCCCGCGAGCTGGTGGCGCTGCAGGGTGAGCTCGCCCAGCTCGCCGAGCGTCAGGCCCATCTCGAGGAGATCGAGCTGGAGATCATGGAGCGCCTCGACGCCGCCGAGGCGCGCGTGACCGACCG
>NZ_JBTSDU010000195.1:0-3589 GCF_054605595.1 Georgenia sp.
CTGGCCGCGGACCGCGTCGCGTCTCCGTGGTGCATGGCGATGAGGGCCACCATGCCGACGGCGACGACTGCCCCAGCGGTGAGCGCCTCCGCCCGGGGGAGGGACAGCCCGAGGGGAACGGTGATGATCGCGAAGGTCGCGACGAGGTCGGACGTGATCGCGAACGCCCGGTAGGCGGGAGCCCACCGGTGCCAGCCCGGAGCCGTCGTGGGAGCGAGCGCGGGCCGGACCCTCGCGTCCGCGCGCCACGTGCGCGAGGTGCGGCTGACCTTCAGGGGGACGAGTGCCGCCGGGTCGATCGCTGCGCTCATGCCGGCGCGTCCGTGCTGGTCCGCCCGACGACGTCGGTGGGTGTTGGCATCTGGGCTGCCCTGGCCATCGCTTCCTCCGCATGTTCCCGGCGAGCTGTGCGGGCCAGGTGCCCCCGTGCTCGCGCAGCACTGCCAATCAATCAGCGGCCGGCCGGAGGGAGTGAGGTACTGCGGGCGAAGCCTGGTTGAAACGGCGGGGTGAGCAGGGTGGGCCGGCAGGGTGAACCAGCTCGCGCTGCGGGTGAGGAAGGGTGTTTGGTGCCGCCGGTGTGCCTGCATGACGTGGCCGGCTCGGTGCCGGAACTGGCTGCGTCGGAACCGGCTGCGTCGGAACCGGCTGCGTCGGAAGGCGCGCGGAGCGGCAGGCCGTCAGCCCGCGCGGACCTGGTCGAGCCGCTCGACCAGATGCTTCGCGATCTCCAGCGCCGCCGTCGCTGCCGGGGAGGGGGCGTTGAGCACATGCACCTGGCCCGCTGCGGTGTTCACCTCGAAGTCGTCGACCAGCGAGCCGTCTCGCCGCAGCGCCTGCGCCCGCACCCCGGCAGGCGACGGCGTGAGGTCGGCGGCACTGAGCCCCGGCACCAGGCGTGCCAGCGAGCGCGCGAAGGGTGTGGGGGATGCGGACCGTGCCACCTCCCGCAGCCCGGGCGCCCAGTTGTGCCAGGCGAGTGTCCACAACCCCGGCCAGGTCGCGGCGTCGGCGACGTCGGCGATCTCGATGTCACGCCACCGATACCCCTCACGGGCCAGTGCCAGGACGGCATTCGGTCCGGCGTGCACGCCACCGTGGACCATCCGCGTGAGGTGGACAACCAGGAACGGGAAGCGCGGGTCCGGGACGGGATACACCAGGCCGTGAACGAGCTCGGCCGCTCGTGGGGTGAGCTCGTAGTACTCGCCGCGGAACGGCACGATCCGCACGCCCGGCTCCACCCCGCTCGCGCGGGCCAGGCGGTCGGCGTGCAAGCCTCCGCACACGACGAGCCCGTCCGCAACAAGATCCTCGTCACCGCCCGCGGCGCGCAGCCGAATGTGCACCCGTCCCGCCCGGGTGCGGGCCCCGAGGAACATGGTGGACAGGCGGACCGTGCCGCCGCCGTCACGGACGAGGCCGGCGAGCGCGTCGCAGATGCCGCGGTAATCGACGATGCCCGTGCTCTCGACCCGGAGCGCCGCGACGGCGGCCACGTGCGGCTCGTACGTGCGCGCCTCGCCCATGGAGAGGAGCCGGGCCGGTACCGCATTTGCCTCGGCTCGCTCGGCAAGCCGGAGCAGGCCGGGCATCTCCCGCTCGTCGACGGCCACCACGAGCTTCCCGGTGCGTTCGACGGCGACGCCGTGCTCGCGGGCGAAGTCGAGCATGCTCCGTGCGCCTGCGACGCCCAGCCTCGCCTTGAGGCTGCCGGCGGTGTAGTACAGCCCCGAGTGGATGACACCGGAGTTCCGGCCCGTCTGGTGGCCGGCGAGCCGGTCCTCCTTCTCCACGACCGTGACGTCGTCGCCGCGAGCACTCAGCCGCGCCGCTGTCGCCAGACCGATGATCCCGCCACCACCCACCATGACGTGCGCCACCGGCCCAGCGTGACGGAATCCGTAACCGTCCCGGTGCCGTATCACCGACAGGGCGACGGACGTACCGGGTGGGAGGGGACATGTTCGACCTGGTGAACGGACTGCCGGTGCACGCGCTCGTGGTTCATGCGGTCGTGATCCTGCTGCCGCTCGCGGTGGCGGGTGCGGTCGTGGTGGTGCTCGTGCCGCGCTGGCGCCGCGCGTACGGCCCGCTGACCGCCCTGGTGGCGACGGCGGGCACCGCGCTCGTGCCGGTGGCGACGCGCAGCGGGCTCCAGCTCGCCGGCCGGGTGGGCGCACCTGACGGCGCCCACCAGCAGCTCGGCGGGCAGCTGATCTGGTACGGCCTTGCTCTCACCGTGCTCCTCTGGGCGTTCGTCCTCGCCGACCGCCGGGTTGCGGGAGGGGCACGCGGCGGGCCGCCGCGGGAGGGGACGCCGAGCAGGCACCGCGGCTCCCGGGCGTTGAGCGCACTCGCCGTCCTGGTGCTGGTGGCCGCGCTCGCCGCCGGGTTCCAGGTCGTCCGCGTGGGGGAGAGCGGCGCCCGCTCCGTGTGGGGCGACATCGTCACCGCGCCGGAGTAGCGGGCGCGCCGCCGCGGCGAGCTCGAGCGATCCGGTGGGACGACTCCCCAGGCCGACGTGCTCACTGCCGACCGCCTCCCGTTCGACGGTCGGCGGTGGACGAGCGGGGATTCGGCAGCTGGTCACGTTCCGGCCGGACCCGCACCGCGGCGTCGACAGCGCTCAGGTGGTGATGGGCCAGGTCGGTGGGATGGCATCGGGAGGGCGGTGATGGTGATCGTGGTGGCGTTGGTGCGGGTGACGTGTCAGGTGCTGTGGGTGCGTTCGATGGTGATCTGGTGACGGTGGACGTTCGATGATCGAACGCACGCTCGACCGCACCAGAGGAATGGCGGAATACCGCCAAATCTGTGGACCGGGTGGCATCAACAGCACATGTCCGGGTCAACACGCCACCGCCGGCCACCCACGACGGCCGGCCTGGGGAGAACGACGCCGCCGGCACGGGGTCGGACCTTAGGCCGTGCGGTCATCTGACGGAACGGATGCCGCGTTGACGCCGCCGGCAGACGCACCGCACTGCCGCCGGCAGGCCACCGTGACCGCCACTGCTGCTCGCTGCGACGCGCTGCCCCGCGCCGTAGACTTTCCTGGCACCCCGCCCCGAACCCGGACGCGGGGCTCCCGTGCTGCCCGAAGGACACATGAAGCTCACCGGACTGCTCCCGCTGCTACGGACCGACCCGGCCATCGCCGCCGCCACGGAGACGGCCCACGGGCCGGTCCTGCCGCCGCAGGTCATGATCAACGCGCCCCTCGGCGTCCGGGCCGCCCTCGTCACCGAGATCGTTTCCGGGGACGGCGGGCGCCCGGTCGTCGTCGTCACCGCCACCGGCCGGGAGGCCGACGAGGCCGCGGCGAACCTGCGCAACTACCTCGGGTACGACGAGGTCGCGATCTTCCCGGCCTGGGAGACCCTGCCGCACGAGCGGCTCTCACCGCGATCGGACACCGTCGCGCGACGGCTCGCGGTGCTGCGCCGGCTCGCGCACCCCACCCCCGACGGCGGGCCCGCCGGGGAGATCCGGGTGCTCGTGATACCGGTGCGGGCGCTGCTGCAGCCGGTGGTGACCGGCCTCGGCGACCTCGAGCCGGTCGCTGTGCAGGTCGGCCAGGAGGTCG
>NZ_JBTSDU010000196.1:0-3550 GCF_054605595.1 Georgenia sp.
TCCGCTTGGTGTACGGGTCGCCGTAGTCGCAGGGATCGAACAGGTGGTCAGGCTTCCGCCACAGCGTGGACAGCCGACCCACCGGGTTCTCGATCATCCACGGCGCGCCGCTGAATTCGCAGAGCAGCCGACACGACTCCACCAGTTCCATCGCGTCGATCAGCCGGCGCATCCCCTTCCGCCTGAAGTCACGGGCGCCGGAGATAGCTAGGTCCGTGCAGGGCGGGAAGGCAAACACCGCGGCCGGCTGGCGGTCGAACCAGTCCGGCGTCACGCTTCGCACGTCCGCCCAGCGGTACGTGATCGTGCCCGCGCCGACCACCTCCACCCGGTCCGCGCGGATGGAGTGCTGCACGTCCAAGCACAGACACTCGGCGCCCGACTCAGCCCAAGGGCGGGTCATATTCCCGGTGCGGTCGCAGAGCGACACCACCAAGGGTCGGGTCACGCGGCCCTCGTCCCAGGCTGCCCCGGCTGCCCGTCGATCCGCGCCACCTCCGGCTCACGGCCCACGCGGCAGACCACGCGGAACCAGGTGTCGCAGGCTGTGTCGGCCCGCCCTGCGTTCGTCGCCACCCGCCGGAGTAGGCCGGTGCAGCGGCCGTAGAGCAAGGCCACGACGGTGCCGGCGGCCAGCATCTCGGCGTCGGTCGGGACGCGGACGTGGTAGGCGCTCTGGCCGCAGGCGGGGCAGTTGACGCGCGCCCCGGGGAGCGGCGGACGGGTTGGTCGGGCGGGGCTAGGCTGCATTGGGGATCTCCGCATGAAATGTCAGGTGGTACGTCAGCACTCCGAACGACATCAGCACGTCCTCGCCCGGCTCGTCGGCGCATCCCATCGCCCACGCCATCGGCCGTAGCCGCTCCATCGTCCGCTCCCGCGACTGCGGCCGTGAGGCGCCGCCCTGCATCCAGCCGGGGCGCCCACGGTGATTGTTGACCGGGTACGCGTGGAGCCGGGCGTCGGGGGCAGCGATGCGGGCTGCCATCACGGCGAGCCCGTAGTGAGAGCCGAGCCCGAACGACGTGAACCCCGACCGGCCAGCGCCGACCCTACGGCCACCGCTCGCCCACGCCGCAGTCGCATCCACGGGTTCCTCCAGCACGACCACACCCGGCGCCCACTCCCGGAGCTGCGCCACGATCCGCTCCGCAAGCGCCGCCTTCCGCTCCGGTTCCGTCAGCCGCTTCGACGCGGACGGGTGGACGACCGCGTGCCCCACCCACCGGGCGCGCTCCATGTCAGGGCCACGGGCGCCCACCAGCACCTCCACGCACACGAGACCCGTGGATGCGCCGGGGTCGATCCCGACGACGCGGACGGTGGGGCCGGGGGCAACCGGCGGAATTGGCGGGGTGCGCGCCCCCCGCTTCGCCGTCGCCTTGCGGCCCCTTGCCGTCGCCACGGCCGTAACGGGCGGCGGAAGGGCAACGGGGCGGGTGGATGCCTCCGGGGCCGTCTGACGCGACGTGGCGCGTCGCGCGACCCGTTCGGCAGCGAGGCGGCGGAGCGCGTCGGCGTCCGGGGCGGGGAGCAGGGTCACGGGGCCTCCGTGGTGGACACCTGCCAGTCGCCAGCGCCGACACATGCGTTGATCGGCGTCATCGGCCCGCCGAAGTTGAGCTGGCCGAAGTAGACGTCAGCACCGGCGGCGACGGCCGCGCGCTCCTCTGGCGTGAACGTGAACCGGGCAAGGATGGTGCGTACGCCGTCCGGGTGGTCGTAGAGCGCCACGGTGATCGGCAGGTACTCGTGCTGCTCCTCTGCAACCGTGATCTCCGGTGCGCCGGTGCGCGGGGCGATCATCCTCATGCCGACAGCCTCCCCTCGCGCTCATCCCCCGCGCCCCGGAACAGCCGGCGCCGGGCCTCGTCCAGCCGGGCGGCGCGGAGCGAGTCGCTATCAGTTTGCGCCGGATTGATAGCCGGCTGAGGGTTGGCCTCCCGCACGATCCGGCCGACGAGGAACGTGTGGCGGCGGGGGCGGCCAGCGGCCCACAGTGCGCCGACGGTGAGGCCCACGGCTAGGCCCCACAGGAAGGCGATGACGGAAGCGAGTAGGGTCATGGCTCCTCGGTGTGAGGGTGGGGGCGGGCGGGAGCGACGTCCGGATCGGCTTCGGGCGAAGGCACGAGCAGAACGGGCGCGTGACCGGCGAAGCGCCGCCATAGCTCTGGGTAGGTCGCTACGGCGATCATCGGGTAGCCCGCCGACCGCAGCGCGCGCCGCAGCAGCTCAGGCAGCGCGGTCAACCGGGGGTTCGCATTCGCCCGTTCCGCCGCCACGGCCTCGGAGACGAGGGCGGCGACGGTGGCGAGGAGCGCGGCGCGGGCGTCTTTCACGTCCCCCCACAGCTCGTCGTCGCGATCGACGGAGCAGTCGACCGCTTCAAAGCCGCGAGAGTATGCCGCGTCGGCAACCGCTTCCACCGCCGCCTCGATGCGCGCGCGGGCGTCGGGGGTCAGGTCACTCGTCGTAGTCATCGTCGTCGCTCCAGTCGTAGTCGCCTTGGTCCCCGTCGAAGGGGCCGCAATCGCAGTCGCACGGCAGCCCGCGCGGCGGACCTTCGAACATGATGTCGTCCAGATCGCCGCAGCATGTGCAGGCTTGGTGGCAGTCAGGGCAGACGTGCATCCTCCCCTCCCTCGTCAGTGTGGACCGGGCACTCAGAGGCGCGACGGTCCAGCCACGCACGCGCGTCGGCCGTTCGGACGCTGATGATCGCAGCCCCGTCCGCGTAGCCCATGCACTCGCCCGCGAGACCGGGGAGCAGATTGCACCGCCGGCCCTTCGGAGCGCGCGACCGGCGGGCCGACAAGATCATGTGATCGAAGCCGGCCGCTTCCTGCCTTGCCACCAGCTCGGCGAACTCGCTCCGGTCACGCATCGGCCCCTCCCGTCCCAGCGGCGCGGGCGCGGTGCAGTCGCTCGATCTCCGCGACGATGAGCGCACCGGCCTTCACCAGCTCGCGCACGCGGTCGTCGGGCGACGGCTTGAATGGACCCCAATCTGCCGGCCACATCGAATCGCCAAGCCCCTCCCCACGAACCACCGACCAGTGCCTGCGCGGCTCGGCAGGCATCGCGTAGACAGTTGCAGCGCGGGCCAACTCGTCGGCGTCATGCGCGTCATCGTGCTCCGGCGTCCAGCCCTCAACCTCCACCTGGCGACGGCGCTCGGCCGCGATCAGGGCGATGGCCCCGGCCCCCTCCAGCTCCGCCACGCGCACCCGCAGCGTGTCCCGCTCGGCGGTGAGTCCCCACACCGCCTCGCACGCCTGCCGGTTCGCGGCTGCGTTGCTGTCTGCTATGGCCCGCAGCCCCTCGGACTCGCGCGCCTGGGCGGCGAGGGCGCCAGCATGGGCGGTGCCGACGATGGCCGCACGGGCGAGGCGGCGCAGGCGCGTCTCGTCGCATTCCATCACGGCCGCCATCGGGTCGCCCCCATCAGTGCGGCGCACCCGGCCCACCACGGCGTCCACGGCGTCGTTTAGCTCGCGGCGCTCCGCGTCGCTGAATCCTCGCTCCAGCGCCGACAGGTCCATGTCCAC
>NZ_JBTSDU010000197.1:0-3543 GCF_054605595.1 Georgenia sp.
CTCCTCGCCCAGCTCGCGGGCGTAGGCGTGCAGGCGGGAGCGGGCGAGGACGACGCGCTCGCCCAGGAGCGGCCCCTCGGTCGGGGCGACGGTGACGTACTCGATGTCCGGGCCGGCGGCGACGGCGAGGTTGGACGGCAGCGTCCATGGCGTCGTCGTCCAGATGATCGCCAGCTCGCCCGTCGCCAGGCGCAGGCCGACCGTGACGGAGGGGTCCTGACGCATCTGGTACACGTCGTCGTCCATGCGCAGCTCGTGGTTGGACAGCGGCGTCTGGTCGTGCCAGCAGTAGGGCAGCACGCGGTAGCCCTCGTAGGCCAGGCCCTTGTCGTAGAGCTGCTTGAAGGCCCAGATGACCGACTCCATGAAGGTGACGTCGAGGGTCTTGTAGTCGTTGTCGAAGTCGACCCAGCGGGCCTGGCGGGTGACGTAGTCGCGCCACTCGCCGGTGTACTTCAGGACGGAGTCGCGGCAGGCCTGGTTGAAGGCCTCGATGCCCATCGCGTCGATCTCGGCCTTGTCCTTGATGCCGAGGATCCGTTCGGCCTCGAGCTCGGCGGGCAGGCCGTGCGTGTCCCAGCCGAAGCGGCGCTCCACCCGGTGGCCGATCTGCGTCTGGAAGCGACCGACGACGTCCTTGACGTAGCCGGTGAGGAGGTGGCCGTAGTGGGGCAGCCCGTTCGCGAAGGGGGGTCCGTCGTAGAAGACGAACTCGTTCGCGCCGTTCTCGCCCGCGGGCCGGTTGTCGACGGACGCCTGGAACGTGCCGTCCTCGTCCCAGTAGTCCAGGACCGCCCGCTCCAGTGCCGGGAAGCTCGGCGAGGGGTCCACCTCGCTGCCCGGACGGTGCAGGGGGTAACGCTGGGGCTGCTCAGGCAATGGTGCTCCTCGGTCGGTCGTGTGCCAGCCACGAGGACGACGCCGCCCGCCGGCTGCCCGGCGCCGCGGTACCGCGGTACCACCTCGCTTGCCCCGCCGGCGTGCACCGGTCGTGACCGCTCAAGAAGGCTGTGACGGGCCCACCCGTCCGGTTCTACCGGGCCCGCGCCGGTGGTGCGGGCCGTTCTTCCGGAGGCTCACCGGTGATGGCCGGGTCGACGCCTGTGCGGACGAGTCTAGCGCCGGTGGCGGGGCGGGGTGGGCGGGCCGGCGGGGGCTCCGGAACGGCGCGGGCCGTCCTCGGGTGTGGCGCGCCCCGAGTCCAGGCGTCGGCCCGGGCTCAGGCGTTGCGCGCCACGAGCGTGTTCGTCGCCTGGGCCCGCGGCCGGATGATCATCGAGTCGATGTTGACGTGCGCCGGCCGGGTGAGCGTCCACACGATCGCGTCGGCGATGTCCTCGGCCACCAGCGGCGCGTCCACCCCGGCGTAGACGGCGGCCGCCGCCGCTGCGTCGCCGAGCCGGTTGAGGGAGAACTCCTCGGTCCGGACCATGCCGGGGGCGATCTCGATGACCCGGACCGGCTCGCCGACCAGCTCGACCCGCAGGGTGGTCACGATGGCACGCTCGGCGTGCTTGGTGGCGACGTAGCCGCCGCCGCCCGGGTAGGTGCCGTGGGCGGCGGTGGAGGTCACCACGAGGACGTCACCGCCGCCGTCGGCGCGCAGCACCGGCAGCAGCGCCTGGGTGAGCCGTAGAGTGCCGAGCACGTTGAGCTCGAACATGTCCGCCCAGTCCTCGGGCCGGGCCCGCTCGACCGGGTCGGCGCCGCTCGCGCCGCCGGCGTTGTTGACGAGTGAACGCAGCCCGCCGGTGGCCCGGACGTGCTCGACGAGCGCGGCGACGTCGGCGGGAACCGTGAGGTCGGCGGCCTGGACGGTGCAGCCGGTATCGGCCGCGAGCGCCTCGAGCCGGTCGGTGCGGCGCGCGGTGGCGAGCACGTCCCATCCCTCGGCCCGCAGCCGTCGCACGGTGGCGGCGCCGATGCCGGACGAGGCGCCCGTGACGAGGGCGCGCGGGGGTAGGTCAGGAGTGGTGGTCATGCGCGCATCATCTCGCCCGCGCGCCATACTTGCCAGCACCACCACGTCGAGGGAGCAGCATGAAGGTCGGATTCATCGGGGCGGGCCACATGGCCGGGGCGATCGTGCGCGGCATCGTGGCGGACGGTTCGATCCAAGCCGACGACGTCGTCGTGACCAGCGCGCACGGACACTCCGCGCAGGCACTCGCCCGCGAGACGGGGGTGGACGTGCTCGACACCAACGAGGAGCTCGTCGAGCAGGTCGGTGCGGGCGGCATCGTGGTCGTCGCGGTCAAGCCGCACCTGGTGGCGGAGGTGCTGGCCCCGTTGCGGGACCTGCTCGAGGCGGCCGGTTCGCTCGTCGTCTCCCTGGCCGCCGGCCTCCCCCTGGACCGGCTCGGGGCGTCCCTCGCCCCGGGGCAGCCGGTGGTGCGGGTCATGCCGAACGTCAACGCCCAGATCGGTGCGGGCATGGCCGCCGTGTGCGGGAACACCGAGACGACCGACGAGCAGATCGACGCCGTCGTCGGACTCTTCGAGACGGTCGGCTCCGCGATCGTGCTGCCGGAGCGGGACTTCGCCGCCTACAGCGCCATCGCCGGGGCTGCGCCCGCGTTCGTGTTCACGTTCATCGACGCCCTCGCCCGCGGCGGGGTGCGGAACGGGCTACCCAAGGCGCAGGCGGTGCGGATCGCCGCACAGACCGTGCTCGGCAGCGCCCGGCTCGTCCTCGCCCGGGCGGCCGACGGCGCCACGCCCGCGGACCTGGTGGACACGGTGACCTCGCCCGGCGGCACCACGGTGGCCGGGCTCGTGGCGATGGAGGAGGCGGGCTTCAGCCCCGCCGTCGTCCGCGGTGTCCAGGCCACGATCGACCGCGACCGGGAACTCGCCGGGGACTGATCATGGCCCACTACGCAGTGATGCCCGCCGGGCCGCGGTCGTCGATCGCGAGGACGGTGTCGAGGAGAACAGCGGCTCCCGCGCCCGCCCACTCAGCCTGGATCCGCCGAAGTGGTTTGGGCTGGCGGCGGGTCGTGAGAGACGAGTGCCCTTCTGGCCTGGGACGATGGGAGTTGTTAACGCTTCCAAGTCACCAAGTAGAAGGACACCCGACAGGTGCGAGTCTCCCATGACTGGACTGCCACGGTAATCTCGGACAGTGGGCCCTCTTAAGGTGAGGGTTCTACTGAAGGTGAGATCGCGGACATGACTGTTTCACGCAGACGGTTCAGCCAGGAGTTCAAGGACGAGTTGTGCCAAGAGGTGATTGCGACGTCCAAGACCATCAAGGAAGTCGCTGTTGCCTATGGTGTCGGCCCTGAGACATTGCGGAACTGGTTGAACAAGTATCGAGACGCCCATGGTGGCGCCGAGACCGAATTGACGCTCCCAGAGCGGGCCCGGCTCAAGGAGTTGGAACGGGAGAATTCCGAACTCCGGGCGGAGACCACGTTTCTAAAAAAAGCAACGGCTTACTTCGCGAGGGAGCAGCGACAGTGAGCAAGTATGAGTACAACGACTCCTGCAAGAATGACCCGGCCCAGGCCTATCCTGTCTACAAGATGTGCATCTGGTTGG
>NZ_JBTSDU010000198.1:0-3535 GCF_054605595.1 Georgenia sp.
AGCGCGGTGCTTCTCCAGCGCGACCACGACGGCGCGGCGCCGTGGCCGCTGGGAGAGGTGGATGACGAGGATCTCCGCCGTCTTGAGCCACGGGTCGGACTCGGGGACCTCCCGCATGATGCGGTGCGGGGTGTGGTCGGCGATCTCCTCGATCACCGTGGGGAGCACCGGCCGGTGGGTGCACAGGACCAAGGGGGCGTCGCGCAGGGTCAGCTCCCGCCGGACCAGGTCCCGCACGGGCTTCTTCCGTTTCAGGTGTGCCGCCTCGGTCAGCTCCCCACGCAGCTCCGCGCCGAGGCCCGTGGCCTCGAGGTAGGGGCGGACGGTGGCCGCGCATCGCTCCCAGGGTGAGGTGATGACGCCCTCGACGCCGTAGGCGGCGAGGATCGGGACGAGGTTCGCCGCCTGCTCGTCCCCGGCGGGGGTGAGGGGCCTGGTGGGCTCGTCGCCCTTCCAGGCGGATCGTTTCCGCGCGCGCGCGTGGCGCACGACCACCATCGTCCACGTCCGCAGCCGCTCGTCCTCCCACTGGTCGACGAGCACGTCGAGCGGGGCACGGTCGTGCGGGTAGGTGAGCAGCTTGCGCGCCTTCCCGACCTCGAGCCAGCGGGTGTCGTCGGTCTCCTCCGGCGCCCCCACCACCGGGCGCCGCGCGAGCCGGGCCGGGGCATCCTCGGCCATCACCTGGGCGGCCCAGTAGCGGACGACCTTCGACCGACCGTCCCGGTCCGGGTACCGCACGGTCGGGAGCGGCTGCCCGAGGACGACGGCGAGCCCGGTCTCCTCCTCGACCTCCCGGACAGCGCACCCGGGCAGGGCCTCGCCCGGGTCGATCTTGCCCTTGGGCCAGCTCCAGTCGTCGTAGCGGGGCCGGTGGACGAGCAGGACCTCCACCTTGCGCGCATTGACCCGCCACACGAGCGCCCCCGCGGCCGTGACGCTGCCACGGGGGCGGACGCTCTGGGATGAGTCCTCGCTCACCTGCTGGCGACCACCCGTCGGCGGGCGCGGGCCATGAGGAGCTCCTGCAGGTCGTCGAGCGGCTTGCCCTGCTCGTCCAGGTGGTGCCGGCGCCACCCGTCGGGCCCGAGGTGCCAGGACGAGGTGGTGTCGGCGACGGAGACGTCGAGCAGCGTGACGAGGAAGTCGATCTGGGTCGGGACCGCGATGCGGATGAGGGCCTCGACCCGGCGGTCGAGGTTGCGGTGCATGAGGTCGGCGGAGCCGATCCACGCCTCCGGTTCCCCGCCATTGGCGAAGGCGAAGATCCGGGCGTGCTCGAGGAAGCGACCGAGGATGGACCGGACCCGGATGTTCTCGCTCAGCCCCGGCACCCCGGCGCGCAGCGCACAGATGCCGCGCACCACGATGTCCACCGGCACGCCGGCCTGACTGGCGCGGTACAGGGCGTCGATGGTCGCCTCGTCCACGATGGAGTTCACCTTGAACTTCACCCAGGCGACCTGACCCGCACGGTGGTTCTCCACCTCGCGCTCGATACGCTCGACGAGGCCGGAACGGACGGAGCGCGGGGCGACGAGCAGCCGGTGGAACCGCGTCCGGGGGGCGTAGCCGGAGAGCTGGTTGAACAACCGCGTGAGGTCCTGGCCGACGTCGCGGTCACAGGTGAGCAGGCCGAGGTCCTCGTAGCCGCGGGCGGTCTTCGGGTTGTAGTTGCCGGTGCCGACGTGGCAGTAGCGAAGCAGCCCGTCGGCCTCCTGACGGACCACCAGCGAGAGCTTGGCATGCGTCTTGAGGCCGACGATCCCGTAGACGACGTGCACGCCGGCCTGCTCGAGCTTGCGGGCCCAGCTGATGTTGGCCTGCTCGTCGAAGCGGGCCTTGATCTCCACGATCGCGAGGACCTGTTTGCCCGCCTCGGCGGCGTCGATCAGGGCGTCGATGATCGGGGAGTCCCCGGAGGTGCGGTACAGCGTCTGCTTGATCGCGAGCACGCGAGGGTCGGCGGCGGCCTGGGCGAGGAACTGCTGGACCGACGTCGAGAAGGAGTCGTACGGGTGGTGCACCAGGATGTCGCGCTGGCGGATGGCCGTGAAGAAGTCGGTGGGGCTCGCGGACTCGACCTCGGCGAGGCCCTGCGGCGTGACGGGCACGAACCCGGGGAACTTCAGCTCCGGTCGGTCCAGGTCGTGGATCACGTTCAGTCCGGTGAGGTCCAGCGGTGCGGGGAGGGTGAAGACCTCCTCGTCACGGACGTCGAGCTCCCGCTGGAGGAGGTCGAGGACGCGTGGACTGATGCCCTCGGCGACCTCGAGGCGCACGGCCGGGCCGAAACGGCGCCGCATGAGCTCCTTCTCGAGGGCCTTGAGGAGGTTCTCGGCGTCGTCCTCCTCGACCTCGACGTCCTCGTTGCGGGTCACGCGGAACGTGTGGTGCTCGACGATCTCCATACCCGGGAACAGGGCGTCGAGGTGGTGGGCGATGACCTCCTCGAGCGGGACGAAGTAGGTGCGGCCGCTGGCGTCGCCGCGCAGCTCCTCGGGGCGGTAGAGCTTGCCCTCGGAGTCCACGGCGATGAACCTGGGCAGCAGCGGCGGCACCTTGACGCGGGCGAAGTGCTCCTTGCCGCTCGTGGGGTTGCGCACGAGGACGGCGTGGTTGAGGGACAACCCGGAGATGTACGGGAACGGGTGCGCCGGGTCCACGGCGAGCGGGGTCAGGACCGGGAAGATCTGTTTGCGGAAGAACTTGTAGAGCCGGTCCTTCTCGCTGTCGTCGAGCTGGTCGTAGTGCAGGATGTCGATCCCGGCCTCGGCGAGCTTGGGCTGCACGTCCTCGGAGAAGACCCGCGCGTGCCGGATCGCGAGCTCGTTGGCGCGCACGCTGATGGACTCCAGCACGTGGCGCGGGGTGAGGCCGGACGCGGCCGGCACGGCCATGCCCGCGGCGATGCGGCGCTTGAGGCCGGCGACCCGCACCATGTAGTGCTCGTCGAGGTTGGAGGCGAAGATCGCCAGGAACCAGGCCCGTTCGAGGATCGGCAGGCGCTGGTCCTCCGCCTGCTCGAGCACCCGCTCGTTGAACGCGAGCCAGCTCAGCTCGCGGTCGGCGAAACGCCCCTCGGGCAGGTCCACGGCCTCGGGCGGGAGGTTGTCCTCGTGGGCCTCGGCCCGCGCCGCCTCGACCTGCTCGGTGAGTTGCGCGGACGACGTCGACACCCCGCCCAGCGTCCGGGCCAGGGCACGGGCCTGGGCGGCGAGCTCGTCCTCGGCGTCGAGCTCGAGGGCGTCGTCGGTGGCGTCGAGCTCGAGGGCGTCGTCGAGCTCGAGGGGGTCGACGACGCCGTTGCCGGGGTCGACGTCGACGTTGCCGGTGCGGGGCGCCGGGCTCTCAGAGTCGCTCATGGGGTTCATCGTGGCATCTGGACGCGGGGTGCGGGTGCCGTAGCCACCGGTTCCTACCGGTCCGGCGAGGTGTCTCATCGGTACTGGACGTCGATGGCGACGCAGTGGAACCCCTCCCGGCGGTAGGTGCGCAGCGCCGCCTCGTTGTCACCCTCGACGTACAGGGTGGC
>NZ_JBTSDU010000199.1:0-3521 GCF_054605595.1 Georgenia sp.
GCGCCTTGCCGTACGCGCTGGAGGACTGGCTGCTGCAGCCGCCGGAAACCCAGCACTTCGCGTGGACGCGCGGCGACGGCGATATCGCCGCCGCGGTGGTCTCCGCGACCCTGCTGCAAGGCTGGATCGACGCCTGCGCCGCGGCCGGCATCGAGGCCGCGGCGATCGTGCCGGACGTGCTCGCGCTGCCCTGGCAGGCCGGACAGTGGACGCTGTTGCTGAGCGGAGAACGCGCGCTGCTGCGCACGGGTCCGCTGGATGGTTTCGCCTGCACGCGCGCGCTGCTGCCGGCGCTGCTCGCCGCGGCGTGGCAGCGCTGCGCGCAAGACGCGCGTCCGCAGGATGTGCAGGTGCTGCGCGGCGATGGCGAACTGCCGCCGCTGCCGGCCGAACTGCCGCTGCACGAATCCGCGCCCGGCGTCGATGCGCTGGCGCTGCTGCAAGCTCCCGGCCTCGCGCTGAACCTGCGCAGTGGCCGCTACGCCGCGCGGCGCACGCGCGCTAGCGGGCCGTGGCGCTGGCTGGCGGTGGCCGCGACGCTGGCGCTGCTCACCGCGCTGGCCTACTCCGGCACGCGCTACGTCATTCTCGGCCGCGAGCAGGCCCTGCTGCAGCAGGGCGTGGATACCCTGTTCCACCACGTGCTGCCCGCGCAAACGCGCATCGTCGATGCGCGCGCGCAACTGGCCGAAGCCTTGCTCGGCGCGCAGCGCAAGGCCGGCGGTGGTGGCGGGCTCAGTCTGCTGGCGCAGGCCGCGCTGCCGTTGACCACGCTGCCCGGCGCGCGCGTGCAGCGCATCGATTACGACAACGGCCAGTTGGTGCTGGCGTTCACCCTGCCGCGGCGCGCCGATTACGACGTACTGCGCACGCAACTGGCCCGGCAGGGTCTGCGCGTGCGGTTGACCGCGCCGCCCGCGCGGCCGGCCGGCGCCTCCGCGCTGCTGCGCGTCAGCAGCGCGGGTGCGCCATGAACGCGTGGTGGCAGGCACTGGCCGAACGCGAGCGGCGCATGCTGCTGGCCGCGCTCGCGGTGGTGCTCATCGGTGTGTTCTACGCCGGCGTCTGGGCGCCGCTGCAGCGCGGCGTCGCCGCGCGCAGCGAGCGCGTCGCGGTGTTGCGCAGCGATCTGCTGTGGATGCGCGGCGCCGCGGTGCGCCTGCTCGCGTTGCGCGCGCAGGCCGCGTTGCAGCCGGCCGCCGGCGCGCCCGCCGCCGGCGCATCGACGGCCGCGACCTTGGCCGCCAGCGTCACCGCCAGCGCCCGCGCGCAAGGCTTGTACGGAGTGCTCGAGGTGCGCGCCGGCGGCGATCGGTCCACCACGCTGCAACTGAATCTCAAGCCGCTGCCCTTCGCCAGCCTGCTGCCATGGCTGGCCGCGCTGCAGGCGCAGGGCATCCACATCAGCGCCCTGCACCTGCAGGCCGCCGGCGCCGGACAGGTGCAGGGCAGCGTGAGCTTGCAGCGCCGCGATTCCGGCAGCGCGGGTTGACGCGGTGGCGACGGCCGCATGCGACGCACACCCGTGCGCGGCCGTGATCGATTAGTCTCGCGCGCAGCTCCGCAATCGGTCGGCCGCATGGACACCTGCACAAGCCTTGACGATCTTTCGACGCAGGATCGCGATCTGGTGCAGGCCGCGCTGGGCGCCGCCGCGCATGCCTATGCGCCTTACTCGGGCTATGCCGTCGGCGCGGCGTTGCGCACGCGCGGCGGCGTCGTGTACCGCGGCTGCAACGTGGAAAACGCCGCCTACGGCGTGGTGCTGTGCGCCGAGGTGGGCGCGCTGGCCGCGGCCAATGTCGATGGCGCGGGCGATGCCGTGCAGGTGATCGCGGTGACCGGGCGCCTGCTGACGACGGCTGCGCAACAGAGCGGCGCGGTGGTCACGCCCTGCGGGCGCTGCCGGCAGTTGATCTTCGAGGCATCCCAGCGTGCGCGCCACGATATCCGCGTGCTGTGCTGCAACCACGACCTGAGCCGCATCGAGATCACCAGCATCGCGGCGCTGCTGCCCGCCGGGTTCGGCCCGGCCAGCCTGGGCATGGACTGAGCGATCGGCCGCTGCGCGCGCGATCAGGCGTCGGCGTAACCGCGCGGATTGGCCTGCTGCCAGCGCCAGGCATCGGCGCACAGCGCATGCAGGTCGCGCTGCGTGCGCCAGCCCAGGACTGCAGCCGCGCGGGTCGGATCGGCCCAGTACGCGGCGATGTCACCGGGGCGGCGCGCGACGATCTCGTGCGGCAGCGCGCGGCCGATCACGTGCTCGAACGCGTGCAGCAGTTGCAGCACCGAGACACCGCGACCGCTGCCCAGGTTCAGCGTCAGCCGTTGCGGCGCGTGCTCGAGCAGGTGGCGCAGCGCGGCCACGTGGCCCTCGGCCAGATCCATCACGTGGATGTAGTCGCGCACGCCGCTGCCGTCCGCGGTGGGCCAGTCGCCGCCGAACACGCGCAGCGCGGGCAGGCGCCCCACGGCGACCTGGGTGATGTAGGGCATCAGGTTGTCGGGCACGCCGCGCGGGTCCTCGCCGATCAGTCCGCTGGGGTGCGCGCCGACCGGGTTGAAATAGCGCAGCGCGGCGATGCGCCAGCCCGGCTCGCTGGCGGCGAGATCGCCCAGCATCTGCTCGACCATCCATTTGCCGCGACCGTAGGGGTTCACCGGGTCGCAGCGCATGTCCTCGCGGAACTGCGCCACGCTCGGCTCGCCGTACACCGTGGCCGATGAGGAGAAGATCAGCGTGCGCACGCCGGCGCGCTGCATGGCTTGCAGCAGCGCGACACTGCCGCCGACGTTGTTGTCGTAGTAGCGCAGCGGCGCGGCCGTGGATTCGCCCACCGCCTTGAGCCCGGCGAAGTGCATCACCGCGGCGACCGGCTGCGCGGCGAACAGCGCATCGAGTGCCTGTGCATCGCGGATGTCGGCAACGATCAGGCGCGGCTCAACGCCGCTGATGCGGCCCACGCGGCGCAACGACTCGGCGCTGCTGTTGCACAGGTTGTCCAGCACCAGCGGGGTGAAACCGGCTTCGATCAGCGTCACGCAGGCATGCGCGCCGATATAGCCGGCGCCGCCGGTGACGAGGATGGTCGGGCTCATGCGTGGTTCCCTGCAGATCGGTTTCTGTCGGCGCCCAGGCGCGGCGTGAGGTCAAGGGCGCAACGCGCCGGCATTCATGCCGTGCGTGCGCGTGAGTGTATCTCTGCGGATACCTCGCATCGACTGGATCGACACGCTCTCATCCATTTTTGTTGCTGAGGGCGCGGCCCGAAGGATCCCGGCGTGCTCTTGTCATCCTGAGCGCAGCGAAGGATCTCGCTCTGGCTCTGGCGCGTGCACGATGGTTCTTGCGCGCGGCCTCGCAAGTTTGCCCTGTTCCGTGCGGCTGCCGCCGCGCGGGTTACTTTCCTCTTGGGGAAAGTAACCAAAGCCGTCCACGCGACGGCCCGCGCCCCGCTGCGCGGGGTGCCCTGCGCTGCTCGCCGGGCGCGAGCCGGCGCGAACTCGCCCATCCCTGG
>NZ_JBTSDU010000200.1:0-3438 GCF_054605595.1 Georgenia sp.
TCGCCACCATGCTCGGGGCGGCGATCGCGGCCCCGCCGCGGGCCCGACGGGCGACGCGGCCCTCGCGTGGTGCCGTGCGCCGTCGCTCCGAGGCCAAGCGCCAGCGCAGCCAGACGAAGAAGCTGCGCCGACCACCGACGGACTGACCGGCGGGCGGTGCAGCGGCAGCGCTGGGCGCTGGGCGTCCGGGTCTCCGCGGCCCCGACGGCCGGGGCCGCTTCGGCGTGGTCGGCCCGATCTACTCGGCGATCTCGATCACGGTCTTGCCGGTCGCGTGACCGCGCTCGACGGCGGCGATCGCCGCGGCGGCCCGCTCCAGCGGGTACCGGCCGGTGACGTGCGGGTCGACGAGGCCGTACTGGATCACCCCGGTGATCTTCTCCATCGACTCGGGCGTGCGCACGAGCGCGCTGCCGCCGAGCTCGGCGGCGGTGTCCGGGTCGGGCGCGGAGATGATGTGCGAACGGTCGCGCACCACCTCGGCCACGGCGCGCAGCGTCTGCCCACCGACGAGGTCGACGATCAGGTCCACTCCCTCCGGCGCGACGGCCCGGACCCGGTCCGCGACGCCGTCGCCGGTGGCGACGAACGTGGCCCCCGTCGACTCGACCAGCTCACGCTTGGCCTCGGAGGCGATCCCGATCACGGTGAACTTGTGCACGTTCCCGATCTGAGCCGCCATGAGGCCCACTCCCCCGCCGGCACCGACGACCAGCAATGTCTGACCGGCCTCCAGCTCGACCTGATGGGTGAGGTCGTAGGCGGTGGCGCCGGCCACCGGGATCGTGGCGGCGTCGGCGAAGCTGATCTCCGCGGGCTTCGGCACCGCCTGGGCGGCGCGCACCAGGGTGTCCTCGGCGATCGCGCCCCAGCCGGGCGCCGTCGGGCCGAGCACCGCGTCGCCGACGGTGAAGCCCTCGACCCCCTCGCCGACCCTGGTCACGACGCCGGCCACCTCCTGGCCCATCGGGGCGGGCAGCGTCCGGGTCCGGCCAAGGGCACCGGAGCGGACCTTGACGTCGAACGGGTTGACCCCGGCCGCTCGGACGTGGACGGCGAGCTCGCCCGGGCCGGGTTCGGGGACGGGCCGCTCGATCAGGGCCTGGTGCTCCGGACCGCCGAAGTCGGTGAAGACGAATACCTTGGACATGTCGCTCATCCTCCTACGAGTTGGTGCTGTCTGGTCGCGCCGCCGCCGGCCGGCTGCGCCGTGGCGGTCCGCCCGCTCAGGCGTCGATCGAGACGGGCTCCGGAGCGGGCGTCGGCGCGGTGGCCCGGGTCGCCTGAGTGTCCCGGCGGCGCAGCAGGCGCATGGCGTTGATGATGACCACGAGCACGGACGCCTCGTGGACGAGCATCCCGATGGCCATGGTCACGCCGCCCGCGAACACGCCCGCGAGCAGCAGGGTGACGGTGACCAGCGCGACCGCGATGTTCTGGCGCATCACCGAGACGGTGCGCCGGGCCAGGCCGATGGCCTCGGGTAGCTTGCGCAGGTTGTCGCCCATCAGGGCGATGTCGGCGGTCTCCACGGCGACGGCGGAACCGGCTGCGCCCATCGCCACCCCGATGTCGGCCATGGCCAGGGCCGGGGCGTCGTTGACGCCGTCGCCCACCATCGCCACGGTGTGCCCCTGACGCTGGAGCTCGATGACGGCGTCGAGCTTGTCCTCGGGGAGCAGGCCCGCGTGCACCTCGTCCACCCCGGTGGCCGCCGCGACGGCGTTCGCCACGAGCGGGGCGTCACCGGTGAGCATGACAACCTTCTTCACCCCCGCGGCGTGGAGCTCGGCCACCATGCGGGCGGCGTCCGGGCGCACCCGGTCGGCGACGGCGACGACACCAGCCACCGCCTGGTCCACGGCGACGATCATCGGGGTGCGGCCCGCGGCGGCGAGCCGCTCGGCCGTGCCCACGGCGTCGACGGTGTCCACCACGGCGTACTGAGCAAGGAGAGCGAGGTTGCCGACGAGGATCCGGCGTCCGCCGCCGACGGCGACGATCCCCTTGCCGGGGACCGGCTCGGTGCTCTCGGGCAGGGCGGGTGTGGCCAGCCCCTCGGCCTTCGCGGCGTCCAGGATGGGCCGGGCCAGCGGGTGCTCGGACCCGGCCTCGGCGGCCGCGGCCAGTGCGAGGACGTCGGCGCGGTCGAGGGTGGTGTCCAGGACGACGACGTCGGTCAGCTGCGGGCGCCCCTCGGTGAGGGTGCCGGTCTTGTCGACGGCGACGACGTCGATCTTGGCGGCGCGCTCGAGGTACTCCCCACCCTTGATGAGGATGCCGTCCTTGGCGGCACGACCGATGCCGGCGACGATCGCGACCGGGATCGAGATGACCAGCGCCCCGGGGCAGCCGATCACGAGCAGGGTCAGCGCGAGCACGACGTCGCCGGTGACGAGCCCGACCACGAGGGCCAGCAGGAAGACGCCCGGGGTGTACCAGGTGGAGAACCGATCGATGAAGGCCTGGGTCTTGGCCTTGGCGTCCTGCGCCTCCTCGACCCGGTGGATGATGCGCGCCAGGGTGGTGTCCGCACCCACGCCCGTGGCCCTGACCTGCAGGAAGCCGCCGCGGGAGATGGTCCCGGCGAATACCTGGTCGCCGTCGGACTTCTCCACCGGGATCGACTCACCGGTGATCGTGGCCTCGTCCAGGGCCCCGGTGCCGCCGATGACGACGCCGTCCACGGGCACCTTGGCCCCGTTCTTCACCAGTACCGTCTCGCCGATGGCGACGGCGCCCGCGGACATCTCGACCTGCTCGCCGTCCCGGAGCACGACGGCGATGTCGGGGGCGACGGCCACGAGCTCGGCGAGGGCGGAGCGGGTCTTGTTCATCGTGCCGGCCTCGAGGGCGTGCCCGAAGGCGAAGAGGAACGTGACGGCCGCGGCCTCCCAGTACTCGCCGATGATGACGGCGCCGATGGCGGCGACCGAGACGAGCAGGTCGATGCTGAGGTTGCGCACCTTCAGCGCCCGGACCGCCTTGACGGCGATGGGGACGCCGGCGATGACCGCCGCGGCCACCATGAAGACGTCGCTGGTGGCGTCCGAGCCCATCACGCGGGCGATGAAGAACGACACGAGGATCGCCGCTCCGGCCGCCGTCGGCACACCCCACGGGCCGTGCCACCACTGGTGGAACTTGTGCATTGTCCTTGTCCTCTCAGATCTGCTCTGGGCCCCGTTCCGGGGGGCGGCCCCGTCCGGGGGGCGGCCCCGTCCGGGGTGCTGACATCGACGCTACGAATCCGCGGCGGGTCGAACCATGACGGCCGTCAATCAGCCGCAGGTCGGGTTCCTCCCGCGCGGTGCTCGTCGACGGTCCCGGTCCGGCACACGTGAGCGCCGCCGTCGGAGCCGGGGCTCACGACGACGGCGCTCACGCTCGCCGGTCAGAAGGCGGCGGGTCTGGCGACGTAGCCGGCCTTGGCGACGG
>NZ_JBTSDU010000201.1:0-3409 GCF_054605595.1 Georgenia sp.
GTCGATCTCGGGCAGGTAGGGCGCGAGCGGCGCCAGGTCGTCCAGGGAGCTCATGCCCATGCGCTCGAGGAAGTAGGACGTCGTGCGGTACAGCACCGCGCCGCCGTCGCCGTCGTGGCCGGCCTCCTCGACCAGGCCGCGGGCGTGCAGCGTGCGGACGACGCCGTCGACGTTCACCCCGCGGATCGCCGAGATGCGGCCCCGGGTGACGGGTTGACGGTACGCGATGACGGCGAGGGTCTCCAACGAGGCCTGCGTGAGTCGCGCCGTCTGGCCGTCCACGACGAAGCGCCCGACGACGTCGGCGTGCGCGGGCGCGGAGTACACGCGCCACCCGCCGGCCACCTCCCGCAGCTCGAAACCTCGGCGCCGACCGCCGCGCTCGCCTCGGTAGTCCGCCGCGAGGCCGGTGAGCAGCTCGAGGACCTGACCGGTGGGCAGGCCGAGCACGCTCGCGAGCTGCGCGGTCGGCGCCGGCTCATCGATCACCATGAGCACCGCCTCCAGCGCGGCGAGGTGCTCCTCGGGAAGGACGTCGTCGGGGACGGGCTCGTAGCGGGCCTCGGTCATCGTGGTCCCTCCTTGGTGGGTTCGGCGGCGGTGGGCTCCTCCGGGGCGCTCGGCTCGTCCGGCGCGCTCGGCTCGTCGTAGTCGTCGTCGACCACGACGACGCCGTCCTCCTCACCCGTCCACCGGATGGTGAGCTCGGCGAGCGCCTCGGCCTGGTCGAACGCGACCACGCCCTCCCGGTAGAGCTCGAGCAGGGCGAGGAACCGGGCGACGACGACGGCGGTGGCGGTGGCGTCCTCGGTGAGCATGCGGAAGGTGGCGATGCGGCGGCGGCGCAGCCGGTCCACCAGGATCGCCGCTTGCTCGCGCACCGGCACGACGGCGTTGTGCACGTGGGAGATGTCCACCTGTGGCTCGCCCGGCCGGGGTGCGAACGCGGCGGCGGCGAGGCGGGCGAGATCCGCCACCCCGATCCGCATGACGAGCTCGGGCAGCAGCGCCGCCAGGTGCGGCTCGAGCGGCACGGTGCGCGGGTAGGAACGCCCGGCCTCGGCCCACCGCTCCCCCAGGACCTCGGCCACCTCCTTGAAGGCGCGGTACTGCAGCAGTCGGGCGAAGAGCAGGTCCCTCGCCTCGAGCAGCTCGAGGTCCTCCTCGCTCTCGACGTCGCCGCGCGGCAGCAGGCGGGCCGCCTTGAGGTCGAGAAGCGTGGCGGCGATGAGGAGGAACTCGCTGGCCTGGCCCAGGTCCCACTCGTCCTGGGCCGCGATGTGGGCGATGAACTCGTCGGTGACCTCGGCGAGCGCCACCTCGGTGATGTCCAGGCGGCGCTTGGCGATGAGCGAGAGCAGCAGGTCGAACGGGCCGCTGAAGTTCTCCAGCGTCAGCTCGAACGCACGAACCCCGGGGCGCTCCGCCGTCCCGTCGGTGACCGGTTCGGCCGGGGTCGCCGTCGCCCCGTCGGTGGCCGGGTGGGCCGGGGTCGCCGTCGTCTCAGGCGGCATGGCCGCGGGCGACGAGCTCGCGGGCGAGACGCCGGTACGCCTCGGCGCCGGGGTGGGTCGGGGCGAAGGTGGTGATCGGCTCGGTCGCGACGGAGGCGTCGGGGAACTTCACGGTCCGGGCGATCATCGTGTCGAAGAGCTTGTCACCGAACGCCTCGCGCACCCGTTCGATGACCTCGCGGGCGTGCAGCGTGCGCAGGTCCACCATGGTGGCCACGATGCCGTCGATCTGCAGGCGCGGGTTGAGCCGGTCCTGCACCTTCTCGATGGTCTCGACCAGCAGGGCGACCCCGCGCAACGCGAAGAACTCGGCCTCGAGCGGGATGAGGACGCCGTGCGCCGCCGTGAGGGCGTTGACGGTGAGCAGGCCGAGGGACGGCTGGCAGTCGATGAGGACGACGTCGTAGTCGTCGAGCACCGGGCGCAGCACGCGGGCGAGCGCCTGCTCGCGGGCCACCTCGTTGACCATCTGGATCTCGGCGGCGGAGAGGTCGATGTTGGCGGGCACCACGTCCAGCCCGGGGACGACGGTGTGCGCGATGATCTCGCGGACGTCCCCACGGGGCTCCATGAGCAGGTTGTAGATGGTGCGGTCGAGCTCGTGGGCGTTGATGCCCAGACCGGCGGAGGCCGCGCCCTGCGGGTCGAAGTCGACGATGAGGGTCTTGCGCCCGTACTCGGCCAGCGCGGCGGCGAGATTGATGGTCGACGTCGTCTTCCCGACGCCGCCCTTCTGGTTCGCCATGGCGATGATGCGGGCGGGGCCGTGGGCGTCGAGCGGGGCCGGCACCGGGAAGTCGCGCTCCTTGCCCGCTGCCGGGGTCAGGGCGCTCTCCTGGATCAGGCCTGGTTGCTCGATACTCACGCTGCCACGCTAGTCGACGTGCCGGGGCCGCCCCAACACGACGCGGCGAGGCGATGACCGGCAGAACCGCGAGAAGACGCCCGGGCCGTCCGCGCCAAGGGGTCAGCCGCGGGCCCGCGGGTGGGCGGCGGCGTAGACCTCGCGCATGGTCTGGACGGTCACCTGGGTGTAGACCTGCGTCGTCGTCACCGAGGCGTGGCCGAGCAGCTCCTGGACCACGCGGACATCGGCGCCGCCGGCGAGCAGGTGGGTGGCGAAGGAGTGTCGCAGGGTGTGGGGCGAGACCCGCTGCTCCAGCCCCGCCCGGCCGGCCGCGAGCTGGAGCACCGCCCACGCGCTCTGCCGGCTCAGGGGGTTTCCCCGGGTGTTGAGGAACACCGACGCGTTCCCCCGCCCGGCCCGCGCCAGCACGGGCCGGCCCCGCACGAGGTACGCCTCGAGCGCCTCGAGCGCGAACCGCCCGAGCGGCACCACCCTTTCTTTACGGCCCTTGCCGAACAGGTGCACGGACGTGACGTCGGCGTCGAGGTCGTCGACGGCGAGGGATACCGCCTCGCTGATGCGGGCGCCGGTCCCGTACAGCACCTCGAGGAGGGCACGGTCCCGCAGCGGCACCGGCCCTTCGCCCAGCGAGGCGGCGTCCAGGAGCCGTTCGACCTCCTCGACGGCGATCGCCTTGGGCAGGCGGCGGGCCGGCGACGGGGGCCGCACCCCGGCGCTGGGGTCCGCCGCCGTCGACCCCTCCTCGAGCGCGAAACGGTGCCAGCCGCGCACGGCGGTGATGGCCCTGCCCGCGGACGACGCCGCGAGGGCGGTGCGGCCGTCCGCGCCGGTCCGCAGCGTCTCCACGTACTCGGCGACGTCGCCGGGCTCGACCTGGGCCAGCGAGTCGCGCCCGCGTGCGCCCAGGTACGCGCCGTAGCGAGTGAGGTCGCGGCGGTACGCGGCGACGGTGTGCTCACTCATGCCGCGCTCGACCGACAGGTGCGCGAGGTACTCCCCCAGCGCCCGGGCGACGGGCTCGGGCACC
>NZ_JBTSDU010000202.1:0-3302 GCF_054605595.1 Georgenia sp.
GGCCGAGCGGGTTCACCAGGCATAGAACGCATCGTCCACCGTGGTCGATTGAGGCACTGAGTGTGCCAGTCTGAAGTGGCCCCACCTGGAGCGGTTTTGATGCTCTGATTTGGCCCCACCCTCGACCTACTAGCCCTTACCGTCCGGATCGTCTGCCAAGGCGATCACGGGAGAGGTGAAGGCGTTGAAGGAGATGTCGAGAGTGGAGCAGTTCGAAAGTATCCGACGCGACCGGAGGGATGAAGACATGTCGATCCGGGCGCTGTCCGAGAAGTACCAGGTCCATCGCCGCACGGTCCGCCAGGCGCTCGGGGACGCGACGCCGCCGCAGCGGAAGGTCCCCGACCGCGCCTCGCCGGTCATGGGTGAGCACGTGGTCACGGTCCGGCGGTGGCTCGAGGAAGACAAGGGTGTGCCGCGCAAGCAGCGCCACACGGCCCGGCGGGTCTGGCAGCGCCTGGTCGAGGAGGAGGGGGCCGTGGTGGCCGAGTCGAGCGTGCGGGCCCTGGTCGGGCAGCTGCGCCGGGAGATCGCCGGGGCGCTGGCGGACGTCAAGGTCCCCCAGACCCACGCCCCGGCCGAGGAGGCCGAGGTCGACTTCGGGGAGTTCGGTGCGTGGGTCGGTGGGGTCTGGGTCAGGCTGTGGATGTTCATCCTGCGCCTGTCGCACTCGGGCAAGGCCGTCCATGTCGCCTACGCGAACCAGGCCCAGGAGTCCTTCCTCGACGGTCACGTGGTCGCCTTCGAGGCCCTGGGCGGGGTCCCGACCGGGATGGTCCGCTACGACAACCTGACCCCGGCGGTGATCCGGGTCCTGCTGGGCCGTGACCGGCTGGAGAACCCCCGGTTCATCGCCATGCGCTCGACGTACGGGTTCGACTCGTTCTTCTGCATCCCGGGCCTGGAGGGGGCGCACGAGAAGGGCGGCGTCGAGGGTGAGGTCGGCCGGTTCCGGCGCCGGCACCTGGTCCCGGTCCCGAAGTTCGAGACCCTGGCCGAGCTGAACGCGTTCATGGCCGCCGCCGACGCCAAGGACGACGACCGGCGCATCACCGGGCGCCTGGAGACGGTCGGGGCGGCCGCCGCCCGGGAGCTGCCCGGGCTGCGGGCCCTGCCCGTCGAGGCGTTCGACCCGGCCCAGACGCTCTCGTGCCGGGTCGACGCGCGGGCCCGGGTCTGCGTGCGGCAGTCCTACTACTCCGTCCCGGCCCGCTACGCCGGCCGGCGCCTGCAGGTCCGCCTCGGCGCCCGGACCATCACCGCGATCGGCGACGGCGCGGTGGTGGCCACGCACACCCGCTCGCTGCACAAGTACACCGAAGACCTCGTGCTGGATCACTACCTCGAGGTCCTGACCCGTAAGCCCGGTGCGCTGGCCGGGGCCACCGCCCTGGTCGCCGCGCGGGCGGGCGGGGCGTTCACCACGACGCACGAGGCCTACTGGAAGGCCGCGCGGGCCGCCCTGGGCGACAAGGACGGCACCCGGGCCCTGGTCGGGGTGCTGCTCCTGCACCGCACGGCCCTGCCCGCCGCCGACATCATCGCCGGGATGGAGGCCGCCCTGGTCATGGGGCGCTTCGACCCCGACCTGGTCGCCGTCGAGGCCCGCCGCACCGGCCTGACCACCGCGGCGGCGGCGGTGGTCGTGCCGGCGACCGCCCCGGCCGCGGCCCACCAGGGCCGGCCCGCGCCGTCCCTGCACGCCTACGACGAGCTCCTCACCGCCGGGGCCCGGGCATGAGCGCGCCCACCCCCACGGCACCGGCGCCGACCGCGTCGGTCACCGCCCTGACCGAGGCCGCCGCCGAGGCCGCGATCACCGTCGCGTGCCGGACCCTGTTCCTGCCCACGATCCGCACCCAGGCCGGCCCACTCGCCGAGGCCGCGGCCCGCGAACGCCTCACCCACAAGGCCTACCTCGCCGAGGTCCTGGCCGCCGAGTGCGACGACCGCGAATCACGCCGCCGGCTCCGGCGCGTCAAGGAAGCCAAGTTCCCCCGCACCAAACGCCTGGAGGACTTCGACACCGCCGCGATCACGGACCTGCCCCCGGCGACCCTGGCCCACCTCGCCACCGGGGCCTGGATCGACGCCGGCCAGCCCCTCGTCCTGCTCGGGGACTCCGGGACCGGCAAGACCCACCTCCTCATCGCCCTGGGCACCACCGCGGCCGAACAAGGCCGGAGGGTCCGCTACGTCACCACCGCCGCGCTGGTCAACGAGCTCGCCGAGGCCGCCGACACCAAACAGCTCTCCCGCGTCGTCGGCCGCTACGCCCGCCTCGACCTGCTCTGCCTGGACGAGCTCGGCTACGTCAGCCTCGACCCGCGCGGGGCCGAGCTGCTCTTCCAGATCATCACCGAACGCGAGGAACGCGCCTCGATCGCCTGCGCCACCAACGCCCCGTTCAGCGAGTGGGGCGCCACGTTCACCGACCCCCGCCTCGCCGCCGCCGTCGTCGACCGCCTGACCTTCAACGCCCACATCATCAACACCGGCACGGCCTCCTACCGGCTGCGGACCACCAGGGAGCGACGCGCATGAGACCCACGATCCGCACCGACGAGTACGCCGTGGCGGCGATCATCACCGCCGCCGAGACCCTCGCCGAGACCCGCGACCGAGCACGCACCGACATCACCTACCTCCAGACCCTGACCGAG
Organism: Georgenia sp.; assembly: GCF_054605595.1. Classification (NCBI taxonomy): domain Bacteria; kingdom Bacillati; phylum Actinomycetota; class Actinomycetes; order Allobogoriellales; family Allobogoriellaceae; genus Georgenia; species Georgenia sp. Next base: position 2,664 of record NZ_JBTSDU010000202.1, read on the forward strand.
CTCGCCGCAACCGCGACCGCGCTGATCACCACCACCATCGCCGGCATCGAGCCACACCGCCGCGACTGGGACGCGATCGCCACCGCCCTGGGCACTACCCCCGCCCAGGCACCCAACGACCATCAACCCCCGCCGAGCCTGACCACCGAGTTCTAACCGACCGTCCAGCCCCCGCGGCGAACACCCGCGGCGCTCGAACCACCGCCGTCACCCGGCGTCGCGCACGACCCCCACACACCCGGGGTGGGGCCAAGTCGGAGCATCACAGTGGGGCCAAATGGGGTTGTCATACTCAGACGTGGGTGTCACCGTCGAACAGGGCGTCAAGGCGCTGGGTCTGCTTCTCGGTGAGCAAGTCGGTACCGGTGTGCAGGGTCCGGCGGGCGGAGTAGAGCGGGTCGCCCTTGCGGCCGCGGTGCCCGCGGGTGTCCTGCTGGACGCGCCGCCGGCAGTCATCGAGCGCGTCACCGGCCAACCTGACTACGTGAAAGGGATCCATGACGGCGACCGCGTCGGGGAGCTCCTCGGCGGTGGCGGTCTTGAACCCAGAGAAGCCATCCATGGCCACGACCTCGACCGCGTCGCGCCAGGCCTGCGGGCGCTCGGCCAGCCACTGCTTGAAGGTCTGCTTGGAGCGGC
>NZ_JBTSDU010000203.1:0-3252 GCF_054605595.1 Georgenia sp.
GACCCGGTCGCGACGGCGAGGCTGCACGCGGCGGCGTCGCGTGGGCTCGACCTCGACGCCTTCGTGGTGCGCAAGGAGGCCAAGGGTCACGGCATGCGCCGCCGGGTCGAAGGGCCCGACGTCGCCGGTCGCCGCGTCGTCGTCCTGGAGGACACCTCGACCACCGGTGGCAGCCCACTGACCGCGATGGAGGCCCTGCGTGAGGCCGGCGCGACGGTGCTGGCGGTCGCCGTCGTCGTCGACCGCGACACCGGCGCGCGCGAGGCGATCGAGGCCACCGGGGTGCCCTACCTCGCGGCGCTCGGGCTCGGAGACCTCGGCCTCCAGAAGGCGTGACTGCTCGGATCGCGGCGCGGCACTCCGCCGAGGGACCAACATGGACGCACTCGGCGTCGGCGTGCCGGTGATCGGCGTCGTGGTCGCGGTGATGCTCCTGGGGGCGTCCTCGACGAGGTGACGTGGGCGTCAGGTCGAGAACGGCGGCCCACCGCCGTCAGATCAGGTCGACGATGTCCGCGATGGAGTCGCGCACCTCGTTGGGCCGGTACGGGTACTTCTCGACGTCGTCGACACCGGTCGACCCGGTCAGGACCAGGAACGTCCGCAGGCCCGCCTCCATGCCGGCGAGCATGTCGGTGTCCATGCGGTCACCGATCATCGCCGTCGTCTCGGAGTGCGCCTCGATCCGGTTGAGCGCGGCCCGGATCATCACCGGGTTGGGCTTGCCGATGAAATAGGGGCGGTGGCCCGTGGCCTGGGTGATCAGCGCCGCCACCGCGCCCGTGGCCGGCAGGGGGCCCTCCTGGGAGGGGCCGGTCGAGTCCGGGTTCGTGGCGATGAAACGCGCGCCACCGAGGATCAACCGGATCGCCTTGGTGATCGCGGAGAAGGAGTACGTCCGGGTCTCGCCGAGGATGACGTAGTCCGGGGCCACATCCGTCATCGTGTAGCCCACCTGGTACAGCGCCGTCGTCAGGCCGGCCTCGCCGATGACATAGGCGCTCCCGCCCGGCATCTGCTGGGCGACGAAGTTCGCGGTGGCCAGGGCAGATGTCCAGATCCGGTCCTCCGGGACGGAGATCCCCGACGCCACCAGGCGTGCCGCGAGGTCGCGCGGGGTGAAGATCGAGTTGTTGGTCAGCACCAGGAACGGCCGCTCGAGCTCGGTGAGCCGGGCGATGAAGTCCGACGCCCCGGGAAGGGCGCTGCCCTCGTGGACGAGCACGCCGTCCATGTCGGTCAGCCAGCTCTGGATCTGCTCGGTCATATCGCCTCCTCTTTGCGGACCGCGCGTGGTGCTCGACCGCCGGGACCACGATACCGACGCCCGGCCGGCACGGCAGGCACGATGTCCCGGGCGGAGGTCCGGGACCTCGCCGTCGGCTGGCACGATGTCCGGGTGGAGAACGTGGCGATCCGGGACGAGGACCGGGAGGTCGGTGTCGGCCCCTGGCCGGGCGGACCGGCGGCCTGGCCGGACGACCCGCGCTACGACCCCGAGCTGCTCGCCCACGGGGACCGGCGCAACGTCGTCGACCGGTACCGGTACTGGCGGGTGGAGGCGATCGTCGCGGACATCGACACCCGCCGGCACCCGCTGCACGTCGCGATCGAGAACTTCTCCCACGACCTCAACATCGGGTCCGTGGTGCGCACCGCCAACGCGTTCGCCGTCGCCGAGGTGCACATCGTCGGCCGACGGCGGTGGAACCGGCGCGGCGCCATGGTGACCGACCGGTACCAGCACCTGCGCCACCATCCCACCCCGGCCGACCTCCTGGCCTGGGCGCGCGAGCAGCGGCTCCCGGTGCTCGGCATCGACAATGTCCCGGGCTCCGTCCCCATCGAGGGCCACGAGCTGCCGCGCGCCTGCCTGATGGTCTTCGGTCAGGAGTCCGCCGGGCTGAGCGAGGCCCTGCTGGAGGGCAGCGACACCGTGCTGCATATCAGCCAGTACGGCTCGAGCCGGTCGATCAACGCCGGTGCCGCCGCGGCCGTGGCCATGCACGCCTGGATGCTGCAGCACGCCACCGGGTGATCCTCGCCACGTCGGCGACGTGGCTCGGCCACCGCGCCGCGGGCCCGCCGGTCGTCGGCCCGGGTCCCGGCCCCGGAGCCGGGCGGAGGTGGAACAATGGGCACTGATCTACGTCATCGAGACAGGAGAGCACTGTGCCCATCGCAACCCCCGAGGTGTACGCGGAGATGATCGACCGGGCCAAGGCGGGCAAGTTCGCCTACCCGGCCATCAACGTCACCTCCTCGCAGACCGTCACCGCAGCCCTGCGCGGCTTCGCCGAGGCCGAGAGCGACGGCATCCTGCAGGTGTCCGTCGGCGGTGGCGAGTACGCCTCCGGTTCCACCGTGAAGAACCGCGTCGTCGGCACCCGTGCGCTGGCCGCGTACGCGCGCGAGGTCGCGGACGGCTACGGCATCACCGTGGCCCTGCACACCGACCACTGCACCAAGGAGAACCTCGACTCCTGGGTCCGGCCGCTGCTCGCGCTGGAGGCCGAGGAGGTCGCCGCGGGCAAGCTCCCGACGTTCCAGTCGCACATGTTCGACGGCTCCACCGTCGCGATCGGCGAGAACCTCGTCATCGCCGAGGAGCTCCTCGAGCTCTCCCAGAAGGCGCGCACCCTCCTCGAGATCGAGATCGGCGTCGTCGGCGGCGAGGAGGACGGCCACGAGGCCGCCATCAACGAGAAGCTCTACACCACGCCCGAGGACGGCCTCAAGACCGTGCGTGCGCTCGGCACCGGCGAGAAGGGCCGCTACCTCACCGCGCTCACGTTCGGCAACGTCCACGGCGTGTACAAGCCCGGCGCCGTCAAGCTCCGCCCGGAGATCCTCGGCGAGATCCAGGCGGTCGTCGGCAAGGAGGTCGGCAAGGACATGCCGTTCGACCTCGTCTTCCACGGCGGCTCCGGCTCGACCGCCGAGGAGATCGCGCTCGCGGTGGACCACGGCGTCATCAAGATGAACGTCGACACCGACACCCAGTACGCCTTCACCCGCCCCGTCGTGGAGCACATGTTCCGCAACTACGACGGCGTGCTGAAGATCGACGGCGAGGTCGGCAACAAGAAGCAGTACGACCCGCGCGCCTGGGGCAAGGCCGCCGAGGCCGGTATGGCTCAGCGCGTCGTGGAGGCCTGCCGACAGCTGCGCTCGGCCGGCCGCACGATGGCCTGACCGTCCCCTCGGACCGACCGCGGGCCCGGCCCCACACGGGGTGCCGGGCCCGCGGAG
>NZ_JBTSDU010000204.1:0-3250 GCF_054605595.1 Georgenia sp.
CCCGTCGGCCTTGCCGCGGGCGATCGCCGCCTCGACCGCGGCCTGCCGCGGCTCCAGGACCAGGCGGCGCACCGCGTCCAGCAGCTCGGGCACGGAGTTGCGGTGCACGATCGCGTTCGCCAGCACCGGGACGAGGTACTCGTGGTGCGCGGCGGCGATCTCCAGGGCGCGGGCAACCCGGTTCTCGAACTCATCGTCCCCGTCGTACCAGCCGGCCATCGTCGGCAGCTGCCCGATCCCCGCCACCGCGAGGTCGACCTTCGACCCGTAGTGCCGGTACACCGTCTTCGTCGACACCCCCGCCCCCCGGGCGACGTCGTCGACGCCCATCCCGGTGTAGCCGGCGTCGGCCAGCAGCCGCAGCGCCTCCCGCGCCAGCTGGACGTGGACGTTCTCCCACGCCGGCCCGCCCTCGCGCACCCCCCGCGGCACGCGCAGCCGACCGCCCGGGTACCGGTCCGGGTCCGGAGACTCCGCGGTCGTGGGCATGGCTCGACGGTACCGCGAACAGACAACGCCGGTTGTCACCCCGCAGCCGGACACGCCGGACCACTCAAAGCCCTATCCCCACCGCTGTCCATGTCGTTGTCCGTGCCACTACTGCCCGCCGGTCGTAGGCCGGCAAGGAGAGAGCCCTCATGAGATCCACGACCCTGGCCGCGATCGCGCTGGCCCTGGCCACGACGACCGCGAGCGTGATGGCCGGTCCTGCGCGGGCCGACACCGTGGCGGCCGACAGCACGCCGGTCGTCCTGGCCCAGGACACCACCCCCGCTCCCGCCACCATCCCCGCGACCCTGGTCGGCATCGACGCGACGCCCGTGAACGCGTTGAGCGTCACCGGGCACGGCGGGCGAAAGGTCACCGCGACCGCCCGCGGGCAACGCACCCGCACCGCCACCGTGGCCGCGGGCCGGCCGGCGGTCCTGCGGGACCTGGTCCCCGGCGTGCGGTACACCGTGGCCATCGCCGGCCGCAGGATCGGCACCGCCATCCCCCTCGCCCAGGTCGGGGCCGCCGCCGGGCTGACGGTCCAGACCACGCCCGTGGCCGGCTCGGTGCTGGTGACCTGGACGCACGCCGCCCGGGCTGGCGAGGGCGTCGACGTCACGTTCGATGTCACGGCCACCCCGATCAACGCGGACGGCACCGACGCCACGGGCCCCACCGGTGTGGTCACTGTCGTCGCGACTGGCACGACGGTCACCGTGGAGTCGTTGAGCACGACGGCCCGTTACCGGTTCACCGTCACCCCCCGCAACACCGCCAGCACCGGGCGGGCCAGCACCGCGGCGATGAGCAGGACGCTCGCCGAGATCGCGGGCACCACGGTCCCCGCGCCGACGCCCGTCCCTGCGCCCAGCCCGCCCGCACCCGCGCCTCCCCCGGCACCGGCACCCGCACCGGCTCCCGTTCCCGCGCCAGGGCCGGTGGCACCGGCGACGAAGACGATCTACGTGTGCCCCGCGGGCAGCACCCCGCAGGGGGAGCTGTGCCGCACCGTCACGCCGTACACGTTCGACATCAAGGCGTACACGTACCACCCGGAGTCCTACGCCTACACCGCCTACGGCGCGCCGTATGTCGTGCGCACCGGCGAGACCGGCCCCGGCCCCACCTGCGCTGCCGGCTGGAGCCCGGCATGGGACACCGACCCTGTCCTCGGCTCGGTCAACCCGCACTGCGAGCAGACCCGGCAGGACGCCTACACCGCCACCGGGACCCGCAACGTCAAGGACCCGGCCCCCGCCGGCTACACCGACACCGGCACCACCTGGACCAGGAAGGACACCCCGCCCCCCGGCTACACCGACGACGGCACCCAGTGGGTCAAGGACGCACCCAAGATCGCCCAGGTCGTCCCCGCCTGACCCGACCGATGGCGTGACCCGCACCGTGCGCGCAGCCCAGGCCTTGACAGATTTAGGTATTTCGTAGGTATCGTTCGGGTCAGCACGGAAGGAGGATCCCCATGCTCGCCATCTTTGCCGTCGCGGCACTGGCCCTGCTCGCCGTCGGCGCCCTGGTGATCGGCGTGCCGATCATGATCGTCGTCGCATTGCTCCGCTCGCGGCGCCAGGATCCCAGCCAGCTGGCCGGCGCGGATCCCGATTCGGAGTTCGCCGCCCTGGTGGGACGGGAATGGCCCGACGAGGCGGCCCTCCTCGATCCCACGGCTGCACCCGGCAGGCGGTTCGGTGGCAGCGCGCAGCGTCCGTGACGCCGGGAGTCTCGCGTCGCTGCGCAGTGTCCTGAAGGGACTCGCCGGGGCGCAGCGGCTGCGCACGTTCGCCGGCAGGTCAGGACTGCACGATCGCCATGCCCGCCAGCACGCCGGCCACGATCACGACCACCTCGACGGCCGATGCCAGCAGGATCCACGCGATCGCCCGGACGCCCACTGCGCCCTCACCCGCCCCGGCCGCGCCGGCAGGACCTGCGTGCTCGAGCTGGTACACGACGGTGCCACGGTCCGTGGCGACCCCGGGAAGGCCGGGCACCCGTGTCCAGCCCTGGTCTCGCAGGTCGTCCAGCCAGGCGTTCGGGCTGGGCTGGGCCAGCACGTCCCACTCGAACGACCGTCGCACGACCATCCGTGCACGGTAGGCCAGCAATGCGGGCAGGAATAGGCCTGCGACGGGGTGCGGCCGTGATGCGCGCCACAACTGCCCAGTAGCAGCACGCTCCGCGGTCGGGTCGACCGTGTCGCCTGAGCCGGAGTTCCGGCCGGCTGGTCAGTCCGGGATCGCGGGGCAGGGGTTGCTGGGATACAGCGTCCGCAGGCCGTCGATGTCGCCGGCGCTGAGCTGCCCGGCGCCGTTGTTGAGGATCTGCGAGTGCATGATCGAGGTGAAGTCCGAGACGTGGTCGAAGCCCATTGCGTGCATGGCCTCGTGCATCACCAAGGCCTGCCGGCCTGGGCCCTCGCGGTAGGAGTACCAGCCCGGCCCGAGATCCGGGCGCGGCCACTCGATCCGCCTGATCTCCAGCCCCGCCCACTCGTTCGTCGTCCACCAGTTGTTGTTGGAGAACGTCACCGAGCCCTTGCCCGTGCCGCGCGGGCCGCCCACGCCAGCCACGTTGGGTCCCCGGTTCGTCAGGTCGGCCCAACCGAACGCCAGCTCAGCCTGGGCCGGGTCGGTGGCCTCGACGAACCTCAGCCCGGTCTGCGCGGCCAGGATCGCCAGCGCGCCACGGACGTCGTCGATCATCGTGGACCGGTCCGCGGGCTCGCCGGACCGGTTGAAGT
>NZ_JBTSDU010000205.1:0-3235 GCF_054605595.1 Georgenia sp.
CCGTCGTACCGGTCATGTTGTAGAAGACCATCATCATGGCGGCGATCTGCACCGCAAGCCCGGCTGTCGATCCGATCGAAAGGTCCAGGCCACCGACCACCATCGTGAACGTGACCCCCAGGCCGAGGATCGCCGTCACCGAGGTGAACTTGAGCATGGAGAACAGCGACGACGACGTTCCGAAGGCCGGCTCGGTCGCGAAGAAGTAGGCGAACAACAGGATCGTCACGGCGATGAAGCCGTACTTCACGATACCGTCCTGGACCTTTCCAAAGGTCTCTGAATCTCTCATCGTGGGCATCAGGCCACCTCCGACATGCTCGTGACAATTGCGGCGTTGTCCACCTCGGTCGCGTACGCGTCGAGGCGGATGTCGCCCTCGACGAGCACGATGATCCGGTCCGCCACCTCGCGGATCTCCTCTACATCGCTGGACAGCACCACGACGCAGGCGCCGGCGGCTGCCTGTTCGCGGGCGCGGCGGGAGATGTCGCGGCGGGCGCCGATGTCCACGCCGCGGAAGGGTTCGTCGAGCAGCAGCACCTGGGGGGCATGGAGCATCCAGCGTGCCACCACCACCTTCTGCTGGTTGCCGCCTGAGAGTGCGTCGACAGCCTGGGCGGGGCCGGTGGCCACCACGCCGAAGTCCTCGATCACCTGTCTGCCGAGGGCCTTCTCGCGAAGGAGCTGCAGGACCCCCGCCCTGCTCAGCCCGCCGAGGAAGGGCAGGCTGGTCGTCGCGGCCACGGACCAGCCGGGCAGCATCGCCTCGGCAGCGCGATCCTCGGGGACGAGGTAGACCCCACGGCGGACGGCGTCGCGGGTGTGCCGGGGGCTGTACGCCTCGCCATCGAGCCGCATCGTGCCGCACGGGAGGTGATCGGCACCGAAGATCCCGCGGGCGAGCTCAGACTTGCCGGCGCCGATGAGGCCCACGATGCCGGTCACCTCGCCGCGGCGCAGGTCCAGGTCGAAGGGGGAGGAACGGCGAAGAAGCTGGACCCCGCGCATCGCGACGGCGACCTGCTCACCACGGTGCTCGACGAGCTCGCTGGCCTCCTCCAGCACCGACTTGCCGAGCATCGAGCGCACCGCGGTGGCGAGGTCGAACGGCGCCGTCTGGACGTCATGGACACGCCCGTCGCGCAGCACGACGAGCTCGTCGGCCAGGGCGTTGATCTCGCTGAGGCGGTGAGAGACGTACAGGATCGCCACGCCCTCGGCGCGGAGCCGGCGCACCACCTCGAACAGGCGCTCCACCTCCGCGGTGGACAGTGTGGAGGTGGGCTCGTCCAGGACGAGCACCTTGGGGCGGTGGCTGAGCGCACGGGCGAGCAGCAGCATCTGGCTGTCGGCGATCCCCAGCTCGAAGACATCCTTGCACAGCACGGCGTCGGACCAGCCCAGGTTCAGCGTGGCGGCGATCTGGCGGGCACGCGGCAGGAGCCGGCGCAGCGAGCTCACGGCCGGCGCGGAGCCGCGGACGATCTCCTCGAAGACGAGGTTCTCCGCCACCGTCAGGCCCGGGACGATCGTCTCGTTGATGCGCTGGTGGACGGTCTGGATGCCGTGTCGGGCAGCCGCGGCGGGGGTGTCGATGGTGACGTCCTCGCCCGCGACCGTGATGTGGCCGCCGTGATCGTCGTACACGCCGGAGAGGATCTTGATCAGCGTGGACTTCCCGGCGCCGTTGGCGCCCAGCAGCGCGGTGACTCGCCCGGGCGTCAACGCCATCGTGACGCCCTTGAGCACCCTGTTGACGCCGAAGCTCATGGTGATGTCGTCGAGCTCGAGCACCGGTCCGGTGGTCATGGCGATGGTTGCAGCCCCTGACTCGTCATTGGTCTTGTGGTCCTGCACCGGTTCATCCCTTCGTGGTGATGGAGGCCGCCCGGCACCGGCTGCGCCGGGCGGCCATCGGGATCAGAACGTGACGACCGGGATCCAGTCGGCGCCGGAGACATCAGAGATGTTCAGGGCCGGCTCCGCGGCACGCAGGGTCTCCATGTTGATGATGTTGTTCTCGCGCAGGAAGTCCTGGGTGATCAGGATCGGGGGGAACTCCACCAGCATCTCGTCCAGCTCACCGGCCATGTGGAGGGCCAGCGTCCGGAAGACCGTGGCGCCGATGGCGTTGGGGTCCGTGGCACCGGTGGCGACCCACGGGCTGCCCTCGGCGGCCATCAGTTCGATGTCCGCGGTGGAGATGTCGGCACCGTAGACGAGCACCTTCCCCTTGAGGTCCGGGTTCTGCTCCAGCGCGGAGAGGGTGGCCTTGGTCAGCTCGTCGTAGGGAGCGTAGATAGCGGTCACGTCCGGGTTGGACTTCAGGGCGTTGTCCACCATGGGGGCGGAGTCGGTGGCCGAGGAGTTGGTGAACGTGCCGGTGTGGAACATCTCCTCCCAGCCGTTCGCCGCCACGTACTCGCGCCAGATCACATCGCGACGGTCGAGCGGCGCGATACCGGCGACGTTGACGTAGCCGACCTGCTGGTCCGCTCCGACGTCCTCGACCATCTTGTCGAGCACCAGGCCGGCCATGGCGGCGTCGGACTGCTGGGTCTGCACGGCCTCGGGGGCGCACTGCTGGATCTCCACGTCATAGATGATGACGTCGATGCCGGCCTCGATGGCCTTGTTCACACCCGGGCACAGCGTGTCCGGGAAGCCGTGCCGGACGATGATGCCGTCGACACCGGAGGCGATGGCCTGGTCGAGCTGGGTTGCCTGGGTGGCGTTGTTCCCCTGGGCGTCGAAGACGGACAGGTCGACGCCCAGGGACGCGGCCTGCTGCTTGGTGCCGTTGAGGTACTGCTGGAAGTAGTCGCCCTGGCCGCTCTGCTGGACGATGGCGATCTTGACGCCTTCTTTGTCGAACGGAGCCGGTGCCGCGGCGGCCGGCTCGCTGACTGCGGGTTCGTCGGTGGTCGCGGGGGCATCGGGTTCGACGCCGGCTCCCTGGCTGCACGCGGCCATGAGAAACATGGATGCGCCGGCGACACCTGCGATGAGTACCTTGCTCTTCTTCATGGTGATCCTCTCGATTCGCAACATTGCTCAGCCCGCGATCGTCGCGAGCAGATCGGGGTCGGGGGTGCGGGCGGGCTCAGTGATGCCGTGCTCGGTGACGATGGCACTGATGAGATCGTGCGGGGTGACGTCGAAGGCCGGGTTGAACCCGCGCGCACCCGCGGGTGCGGTGCGGCGGCCGGCGACGTCGAGGACCTCGTCGGAG
>NZ_JBTSDU010000206.1:0-3235 GCF_054605595.1 Georgenia sp.
AGCCGAACCTTCTCGCAGCGAGCGGTGAAGACGAAGTGCACGGCGCCGCGGAGACCGACCTCCACCTTGCGCGAGTTCCCTGCTCGGTCGAAGGTGGCACGCGCCCCGGCTGCGTAGCGAGTGTCCTGGTCTGCGGTCCCGCCGATGGCCAGCACCGGCGTGTCGAGCGCGGCAAGTCCTTGTTGGGCGAAGGGGGCGGCGTCGCCGGCGAGTGCCACGGCGGCCTTGACTCGGGCGTCGGTCCAGTCCGGCCACCGGCCAGTGGGCGCCTCATCCAGCCCGGCGGCTCGGGCCATCTCGTCCGGCGGCAGTTCGTGGATGTCCTTGTCGATCGGGGCCAAGAAGCTCACAACACGGTGACTCGGCCGCGGGTGCCGTCGACGCGAACCCTGTCGCCGGTGTGGAGAGTGGTGGTTGCGGTGCCGGTGCCCAACACTGCGGGTAGGCCATGCTCGCGTGCGGCGATGGCGGCGTGCGACAGGACTCCGCCGCCGTCGGCCACGATTGCCGCGGCGACGGGGAAGAGCGGAGCCCACGCAGGTGTCGTCACGCGGCAGACGAGCACCTCGCCGTGGTCGAGGCTGCTGAGGTCGGCGTGGCTGCTCACGATCCTGACCGTGCCCTCGGCTACGCCCGGAGCCGCGGCCACACCGACCAACTCACTACCGTCCTCGCCTGCGGGATCGGATGATTCGGGGAACTCGTGACCCATCGCCCAGAGGATCGGGGTGTTGATCGCTACGAGTGGTGCGGGCATCCGGCTGATGTCGGGTGGCGGGCTCGCCCGGCCGAGCCGCATCGAGCCGGGCTGTGCGCGCACATAGGCTTCCTCGCCCCGGCGCTGTTTCACGGTCTCGACCAGGGCGGCACCGCTGGGCATTCCGCGCAGGGCGGTGACGTGTTCATCCAGGGTCAGGTACGCCGCGTCCTGTGCCCGGCGAAGCAGACGTCGCTCAGTGAGCCGGCGACTCGTTTCGAGCAGCCAGCGCCGCAGCAAGCCAAAGGCTGGGTCGGTGACCAGGGCGATATTGTCCTCGCGGAGCGAGTAGACGCGGCGGGCGTGGTGCAGTGCCTCGTCGAAGGAGTCGCGAAGGTCGGCCGGCAGCTCTGCGCGGGCGGTGTCCGCGGCGCGGTCCGCCGCTGCATGGTCGGGCGGCTCGGGATCGCCGAGCAACAGCTGGGTCACGATCCTGGGGTGCTCGGCAAGGACGGGCGTCCCAGCGTCGTAGTTCACGCAACCCCAACCGTGCTCGTCGATCCATTGCTTCAACTCGTTGGCCAGCGATGGGTCGACAGCGAAGAGCGCAGCGACCGGCTGGTGTGCGTGCTCAGCCAAGGACGTTCGAGCGGGCTCCGACGCCCGGACCCCGCTTCGAAGGACTGCTAGCGCGGCTTCGCTCGCCCGAGTCGCGGGGGAGTGGCCGACGAGCATTGTCGCGATGGCCGCGTCGTCCCAGCCGAGGGCGTCACCGACGATGTGGTGCAGGCCGTGGAGGGCGTGGAAGCCTGCGAGTCCGAGACGGAAGTGGATCCGCTGGCCCGCGGTCGCGTGCTCGATGAGTCCGTCGGCGTGATCGGCGAGGTCGTGGTCGCTCATAGCGACCATGTCGACGGCGCGCAGTTCGGCGGTCCGAGCCGGGTATGTCGAGCGCTCGCTCTGCTCGTAGGTTTCGATCCACCCTCCATAGAGGTCGGCGTCGAGGGCCGCGCGAGCGCGGCGGTTCAGCGCTCGCAACGGCGGCAGTACGCGTGAGAGCACCCCCAACACCAGTGCTGGCGGTGGGGACGAGTCGCCTGCCCGACCGAACGCCGGCACCGGTCGGGCGTACACCTCACCGCCGACGAGCCGTGCCTCCAGGCCCATGACCATCATGCCCAAATCGCCGAACACCTCCGCCACCGCCGAGGCAGTGCCCTGCTCGGCGGAGAAACCGAACGGCGTGACTGGCTCCGGGTAGTGCGTCACGTCTTTGGCCCATCCCTTGCCGTCGGGAAGCTCCGGCTGCTGCGGGAGGACGGTGATCGGGCGTGCCTGGAGCAGATGCACGACGCCCGCAGCGAAGGCCCACTCGACGTTTTGGGGCTCACCCCGGAGGGACTCCACCCTGCGGGCCAACTGCGCAACCTCGATGAGTAGGTCAGTGCCGATCTCAGCGGCGTCCCCCTCAACGACGTCACCCGTACTGGCGCGGCGCACCGTCACGTCCGTTCCGACGTCCTCGCCGCCGACCAGCGCATCACCCAAGCCGACGGTGGCACCGATGCGGACAACGTCGCGTTCGCCCGTCAACGGATCAGCAGTGAAGGCGACGCCGGCATACTCCGCGGGCACCATGCGCTGGAGCAGGATGGCGATCTCTCCGGTGACCCGGTGGTCCCGCTTGGCTGTTGCCGCCCCCTTGACCTGGGTTCCGCAGCTGATCGGGGTTCTGTGACACGTTGCGGGGTGAAGGTGCAGGTCAGCCGGTTCCGGCCTGCTGCAACAGCCCGGAACGCCTAGTGACACGAATTGTGCGTGTCGAGCGAGGGTTGAGCGCCAATGGGCCGTTACTGTGGTGACATGTTCGTGCGGACGTCGTCGCGGCGGAACAAAGACGGGTCGGTGGTGCGCTACCTCCAGCTCGCGCATAACGAGTGGGACCCGGGCACGAAGTCGGCGAAGATGCGGGTGTTGTACAACTTCGGCCGCACCGACCAGGTCGACCGGGCCGCGATCGAGCGGCTGATCGCCTCGTTGACCAAGACCCTGGACCCCGCTCCCGCCGCGACGGAGGGTGGCGGCGGGCCGGCCGGGCTGTCGTTCGAGTCCTCCCGGGCGCTGGGCGGGGCGTGGGTGCTGGACCACCTGTGGTCCCAGCTCGGTATCGGCAAGGCGATGAGCAAGCTGCTCGCGGGCGGACGGCGGGAGCTGGTGACGGAGCGGGTGTGCTTCGCGCTGGTGGCCAACCGGGCGCTGGCCCCGTCCTCCAAGCTCGCCGCCGCGTCCTGGGTCGGGGCCGACGTCCACATCCCCGGCCTGCCCGAGGTGAGCGACGACGCGTGCTACCGGGCCATGGACTGGCTGCTCTGCGTGGAGGACACCCTGGCCAAGACGGTGTACGACAACGTCGCGGACCTGCTCAACCTCGAGGTCGATCTGCTCTTCTTCGACACTACCTCCACCTACTTCGAGACCGAGACCGCCGACGAATCGGTGTGGCGCGACCAGGCTGGCCGGCGCGTCAGCGAGGAGAGG
>NZ_JBTSDU010000207.1:0-3183 GCF_054605595.1 Georgenia sp.
CTGGTCCCCGGCGGCCCAGAACTGGTCGCCGGTGCGCTGGAACCCGAACATCGAGTAGAAGATGTAGATCGGGATCATCGGCTCGTCCAGCGTGGCGTAGCTCGTGCCGACCACCTGCATGGCCGCAGCCGAACCCGCCTCGTTGATACCGGTGTGGAGGATCTGCCCCTGCTCGGACTCCTTGTAGCTGAGCATGAGGTCGTGGTCCACGGCGGTGTAGTTCTGACCGTGGACGTTGAAGATCTTCGCGGTCGGGAAGATCGCGTCGAGGCCGAACGTGCGGGCCTCGTCCGGGATGATCGGCACGAAGCGCTTGCCGATCTCCTTGTCCTTCATCAGTTCCTTGAGCAGGCGGACGAAGCCCATCGTCGTCGCGACCTCCTGCTGGCCCGAGCCCCTGGCGAGGATCTCGTAGGGCTTGTCATCCGGCAGGGTCAGCTTCTTGTGGCTGTCGCGACGCTCGGGCAGGTACCCGCCCAGCGCCTTGCGGCGCTCGAGCATGTACTGCAGCGTGGGGTCGTCCTCCGCGGGGCGGAAGTACGGTGCGCGGTAGGGGTCCTCGAGCTCCTCGTCGGAGATCGGGATGTTCAACGAGTCACGGAGCATCCGCAGGTCCGTGGTCTTCATCTTCTTCATCTGGTGCGTGGAGTTGCGGCCGGCGAAGCTCGGCCCCAGCCCGTAGCCCTTGATGGTGTGCGCCAGGATGACGGTCGGCTGCCCGGTGTGCTCGGTGGCCGCCTTGTACGCCGCGAAGATCTTGCGGTAGTCGTGACCGCCGCGCTTGAGCGCCCAGATCTCGTCGTCGGTCATGTTCTTGACGAGCTCCTTGGTGCGCGGGTCGCGACCGAAGAAGTGCTCGCGCACGTAGGCGCCGTCGTTGGCCTTGTACGTCTGGTAGTCGCCGTCGAGCGTCTCGTTCATGAGGTTGACGAGGGCGCGGTCCTTGTCGGCGTTGAGCAGGGCGTCCCACTCGCGGCCCCACACGACCTTGATGACGTTCCAGCCCGCGCCGCGGAACTGGGCCTCGAGCTCCTGGATGATCTTGCCGTTGCCGCGGACCGGACCGTCGAGGCGCTGGAGGTTGCAGTTGATGACGAAGGTGAGGTTGTCCAGGTTCTGCCACGAGGCGAGCTGCAGCATGCCGCGCGACTCGGGCTCGTCCATCTCGCCGTCGCCGAGGAAGGCCCACACGCGCTGCTGCGAGGTGTCCTTGATGCCGCGGTCGTGCATGTAGCGGTTGAACCATGCCTGGTGGATCGCCTCGGCCGGGCCGAGGCCCATGGAGACGGTGGGGAACTCCCAGAAGTCCGACATGCGCCGCGGGTGCGGGTAGGAGGGCAGGCCGCGGCCGTCCTCCCGGTGGGAGTACTCCTGGCGGAAGCCGTCCAGGTCCGCCTCGCTGAGGCGGCCCTCCAGGTAGGCACGGGCGTAGTTGCCGGGCGAGGCGTGGCCCTGGAAGAAGACCTGGTCGCCGCCGCCGGGGTGGTTCTTGCCGTGGAAGAAGTGGTTCATGCCCACCTCGTACAGCGTCGCCACGGACGCGTAGGAGGAGATGTGGCCACCGACACCCACCTCGGGGCGCTGCGCACGCGTGACCATGACGGCCGCGTTCCAGCGGATCCACCCGCGGTACCTGCGCTCCACCGCCTCGTCGCCGGGGAAGTACGGCTCGTCGTGCACACCGATGGTGTTCACGTACGGCGTGGTGATCGGGTTCGGGATCGTCACCATCCGCTCACGGGCCCGCTTGAGCAGGCTGAGCATGATGTAACGCGCCCGCGGGCCGCCCTTCTCGTCGATGAGACCGTCGAGCGATTCGATCCACTCCTGGGTCTCGTCGCTGTCGATGTCCCTGACCTGGCTGAGCAATCCGTTGATCAGCGGCGAGGAGTCGTCTCGTGAACTCACGCGTTCCCTCTTCTCATGTCCGGCGTCGACGGCGACGCAGATAGGCGCACCGTCGGACAGATTGGGACCATTGTCATGCCTCGACCCCTCGACATGCGAGTCTTGCGCCTCCGTTCGGGTGTGAGTCTTGCGACAGGACGCGCCGCAGCGCCAGACAGGCCGATGCGCGAAACTGCGGCCCGATGCACGAAACTGCCGCCGACGACCCGGCTTGCGGACCATGGCCCCGCTACGGTGGGCTTGACCACATCACGATCACCGCGCACAACGCGCAGACGGGCCCACGGCCCAGGAAAGGCAGGAAACAACGTGGTAGACAGCGCGGCCGCTGGAGCCGGCAGCAGGTTCGGCTTCATCTCCGGGCAGGTCATCCAGGAGTTCGGCTACGACGACGACGTCGACGGACCGGTCCGCGAGGTGATCGAGGAGCTGACCGGCCACGAGCTGGTCGACGAGGACTACGGCGATGTCTGCGACGGTTCCCTGATCTGGTGGCGCGCCGACGACGCCGAGCAGGAGGACCTCACGGACCTGCTGGTGGACGCACAGGCGAACCTCGATGACGGCGGCCTGATCTGGGTGCTCACCCCCAAGCCCGGCCGGGTGGGGCATGTGCGCCCGGCGGACATCGAGGAGGCGGCCCGCACGGCGGGCATGCACGCGACGTCGGCCGCCTCCGTGGCGGACTCCTGGTCCGGTATCCGGATCGCGTCGCGCAGCCGGGGCCGCTGAGCGATTGGTAGCGAGACGACGACGCGGGACGCGGTGTACCCAGGGCTCGCCGACCTTGGGGGAGGAGGTGGCCCCGAGCGTGCCCGCGGCGGGGGACCTCCTCCCCCAGGCACCCGCCGCGGGTGATCCCGCTCCCGATTTCGAGCTGCCCGACACGCACGGGACGCCGGTGCGGCTGAGCAGCCTGCGCGGCACCCCGGTGGTGGTCGTGTTCTTCCCGTTCGTGTTCTCGGGTATCTGCACGAGCGAGCTGTGCGAGCTGCGGGACAACCTCGAGAGCTTCGAGGCGCGCGGCGTGCGACTGCTGGCCGTGTCCACGGACGCGACGTTCGCCCAACGTGCCTGGACCGAGCGGGAGCACTTCGGCTTCGACCTGCTCACCGACTTCTGGCCGCACGGCGAGGTCTCCCGCGCCTACGGCGTGCTCGACGAGGCCAACGGGCACGCGCTGCGCGGCAGCTTCCTCATCGACGCCGCCGGCGTGGTCCGCTGGAGCGTCGTCAACCCCCGCGGCCAGGCGCGCGACCTCGCGGACTACCGGGC
>NZ_JBTSDU010000208.1:0-3176 GCF_054605595.1 Georgenia sp.
CGGGACGCCGAGCGGGCGGCGCTGGACCGGCTGTATCTGCTCCGGGCGCGGATCGTGTGGCGGCTCCGGATCAGGAGCGTGGCGCGGTGGGTGGGGTGGGGGCGGTAGGGGTGACGCCCGGATGTGCTGGCCCCGGAACGCGGAACCGCCCCGTCGCGCTGAGTGAGCGGACGGGGCGGGTGTGGGCGGTGGACGAGCTACGGCCGCACCAGGCCGACGCGGTGGAGCCGGGCGACGTGGCCGCCCTCGGCCGTGAAGTACCGCTCGGCGGCATCCAAGAGCGCCATCGACGCGCCGGGCGAGAGGGCGCGCAGCTTGGCCACTAGCACCGCCGCACCCCGCGCGCCGAGTCCAGCGGCCGCCGTGTCGGAGCCGGGGCCGGGTCCGAGGATGCGGTCACCGACGTCCCGCGCCGACTGTCGCGCGTCCAACTCGTCGGCGGAGAGGGTGACGCGCGCCGCGGCGTCCGCCTCGCGGTCCTCGGTGGCGAACCTCAGGTGGTCCTCCACGTCGATCCAGACGTAGCGGTAGGTCTGCGGCGTGTGGATGCTCCCGGTGAGCGCGGCGACGACGACCGATGCCTCAGCCTCGGTGAGCGTGAGACGGGCCAGCTCGTCGGCGACCACGGCGTAGTAGCGGCCCAGGTCGCGGTGGACGACCTCACGCGGGGTCTGCGCCATGGTCTGCCCGGCGCGCTCGGTGATCGGCGTCTCGAGTTCGCCGGCCGCGATCTGAATCCTCAGGCGGGGCGGCATCAGACGAGCTCGTCCCGGCGGCGGCGCAGCTCGCCCTCCGTGTCGTCATGGTCGATCACGACCGACTCGGCACGCGCCTCAGCCACCAGCTCGGCGGCGCGGACCTCGATCTCCTCATCCGTCGTCGCGGCGGTGATCCCGATGTCGGCGTCGGAGTTGGAGGCGAAATAGTCGCTGGCATCCCAGAATCCGCCCTCGCTCAGCGTCACGTCGTGGTCGAGCTGCGAGGCGGTCTGGTCGAGGATCGCGGCGATCTCGATTCCGGCCTCGTCGTAGCCGAGCCGGACCTGCTCGCGGGGGCCGATCTCCAGCGCGTCGTAGGCGGCGCAGCGGGCGAGGACGAGCGGCGTGAGGACGTCGGTGACGAGCGCGGCCAGCGCGACGGGATCGGTGTTGTCGGGGAGCGCGTAGGCCGTCTGGTGGCCGTTCCACTCGTACTCGGTGACGCCGTTCTCCGAGCGGCGGCGGATCTCGGTTCCGACGCTCCGGGCACGCCAGTCGATGACGAGCATGGCGCGGTGATCTCCGTCCACGATCAGGGAGCAGCGGTCGGACATGTCGATCTGGACGGTCAGGGGGGCGGCGGCGGTCTTGGTCATGGCGGTATCCTCGGTGCGGGAGCGGTAAGTGGTGTCCCTGCTGCGTGGATAGAAGTATAGCCCATGGGGGATACCCTGTCAACCCCTAGGGGATACCTTGTCGCAACTATTTTCAGGGGATAGCAACCCCGGCTGTGGCCCCTGACGCGCGCGACAACAGGCCCCCACGCTGACCGTGGAGGCCCGATTCACATCCGCCCGCCCGTATCACACGCATGTGAAACGCGCTAGAACCCCACCGCCCGCCGACCGCTCGGCTCGTCCCACTCGCTCACGTCCACCGGAGCCCCGCCCGGCACCACCTCCACGACGCTCCGGAGGCTCGGGCACCGGGCGCGCACCCGATCGGTGAGCGCCACCAGCTCCACCAGTATCCTCTCGGCGTCGCCCCACGGCACGCGGTCCACGGACACGCACGCGCCGCCCACGTCCACACTCAGCGACACGGTAGCGGGGCGGCTGACGGCCGGTCGCTTACGCGGCGCCATCGTCCACGCCTCGGAGCGGGCGCGGCGACCAGTGGCGCGTCGGTGCGAGCTCCGCCGGCCGGCCCGAGAGGGCGGGGGAGTGGTGGCGGCGACAGGTGTCGCAGGCCACGGCCGCCTCCGTGACGAGCGTGCAGGCGACCGCGACGGCGCCGAGCCCGTTGATCGCCACGCGCACGGCGAGCAGCCCGGCCTCGTGGTCGCGCTCCGCCTCGTCCGCCTCGACAATGTCGTGACAAGTACAGCTGCACCACCCGCCCCTTGCCACCGGCGGCCGGCCCGTGGGGGCTGAGTAGCGCGATACGGGCACGAGGGCGGTCCTCACGCCGCGGCGTCGGTGGCCGGTGCGCTGCCGGTCCGCAGGTATTCGAGCGCGACCCGATAATCCGCGAACGCCAGCGGGTCAACGGCGCGTGTCGGGGCGAGTATCACCGTGGGGGCGGTGGGCGCGGTGGACTGGAACCCCACGGCGCGGGAGTAGGAGCTGGAGTGCTGCCACGACCCCATCCTGAGCGCCCAGATACTCCCACGCGGCGTGCTGCGACACTCGACGGCGGCGACGTGGTTGTGGCCGATCGCCAGCACGTCGGGCAGGAGCGTCCGGCCCTCTGTGTCGGTCGGCCAGTGGCCGCTCGCCGACCCTTCCTCCAGCCAGCGCCAGCACGCGTGCGTGTGATTGAGGCCCGAGTGCCGCCGGTACTGGTGGCGCGTGGCGATCACCCACCGCGCGGTCACCGTCTCCGGGTCGGCCGGGTCCACGATCTCCACCAGCACCACCAACTCGTCCGGCGCGTAGTGGATGCGGCGACGGGCGGCGAGCGAGCGGAGGTTGTCCACGCCCGCGAACGCAATAGACCAGTCGTCGTGATTGCCCGACGTCACCCACAACATCTTCCGCCCGAACCGGCCGACCGCGAGGTCCAGCAGCCGGAGCTCGTCGGGGATTGAGGCCGGACCGCCACCGCCGCGGTGCTTGATCGCGTTGTTGCCGAGGTCGCCGATCACGCACGCGTAGGCACCCGGCGTCTCGCGGATCGCGTCGGCGTGGTCGAGCAGGCCCGCGACGTCGGTGGCGCCGGTGGTGTCGAGGTGCCAGTCGGACGAGATGGAGAGCGCGATGGGGCGGTCGGCGGCGATGCGCACCGTGGCTATGCGTAGGGTCTTCGCCTTCTCCACGGCCCGCGTCGTGGTCCTGAGCACGCGCGCCAGGAACGCGGCCTCATCCTCGTCCGCCGTTTCCTCTGGCGCGTAGACCTCAACCGCGGCGTCGCCTGCGTCGTCTATCCGGCGCGTGACGGTGGCGCCTGGTAGCTGGACCGCGGCGGGGTTGTGGACGC
>NZ_JBTSDU010000209.1:0-3098 GCF_054605595.1 Georgenia sp.
GTCATCCACACAGTCGGTCCCAATGCACGTCGGGGCGAGACGGACCCCGTGCTTCTCGCAGCGTGCTTCACCTCCAGCCTCACCATCGCGGCCGAGATCGGGGCGGCCACCGTCGCCTTCCCGGCCATCAGCGCGGGCGCTTTCGGCTGGCCGGTCGACGACGTCGCTCGCATCGCCGTCGACGCCGTCCGGGCCTACGCCGCCCGTCAGGACAACCATTCCGGGCAGGAGGTGTGCGGGATCGACGTGCGTGACGTGGGCGGCCTCGCCACGGTTCGGCTCGTGCGGTTCGTCCTCCACGACGAGGCGGCGCTCATGGCGTTCGAGTCCGCCCTGTCCTGATCGTCACGCCCGCTGTCCTGATCCTCACGCCCGCGTCCTGATCGTCTCCGGGTGCCCACGTTCTGATCCTCACGCCCCCCGCGCCCTGATCGCCACCGTCCGCCGCGACTTGGGCACCGTCCGTGCGCCACCGGCACGGCACTCTCGCGTCACGCCGGTGGCGAACACAGGCAGGCTCCGGCCCCCCTCGCCGTTAGATTGGGTGAACTGTCCAGACCGGTGCCGCCGGGTGCTGGCCGTGGCAGTCGCCGGGAGGAGTGCACATGTTTGAACGCTTTACCGACCGTGCCCGTCGGGTGGTCGTCCTCGCCCAGGAAGAGGCGCGGATGCTCAACCACAACTACATCGGTACCGAGCACATCCTCCTCGGCCTCATCCACGAGGGCGAGGGTGTCGCCGCGAAGGCGCTCGAGGCTCTCGACATCTCGCTCGAGGCGGTTCGTGCGCAGGTCACCGAGATCATTGGCGAGGGGCAGCAGTCGCCCTCCGGCCACATCCCCTTCACCCCGCGCGCCAAGAAGGTGCTCGAGCTGTCCCTGCGCGAGGCGCTGCAGCTCGGCCACAACTACATCGGCACCGAGCACATCCTGCTCGGCCTCATCCGCGAGGGTGAGGGCGTCGCCGCCCAGGTGCTGACCAAGCTCGGCGCGGACCTGAACCGCGTCCGCCAGCAGGTCATCCAGCTCCTTTCCGGCTACCAGGGCAAGGAGCCGGTCACCGCCGGTGGCCCCGCCGAGGGCCAGCCCGCGGGCTCCGCCGTTCTCGACCAGTTCGGCCGCAACCTCACCCAGGCCGCCCGTGAGGGCAAGCTCGACCCGGTGATCGGCCGCGCCAAGGAGATCGAGCGGGTCATGCAGGTGCTCTCGCGCCGCACCAAGAACAACCCGGTGCTGATCGGCGAGCCCGGCGTCGGCAAGACGGCCGTCGTCGAGGGCCTCGCGCAGGACATCGTCCGCGGCGACGTCCCTGAGACGCTCAAGGACAAGCAGCTCTACACGCTCGACCTGGGTTCCCTGGTGGCCGGGTCGCGCTACCGCGGTGACTTCGAGGAACGCCTGAAGAAGGTCCTCAAGGAGATCCGTACCCGCGGCGACATCATCCTGTTCATCGACGAGATCCACACCCTGGTGGGTGCGGGTGCCGCCGAGGGCGCGATCGACGCCGCGAGCATTCTCAAGCCGATGCTGGCCCGTGGCGAGCTGCAGACCATCGGCGCCACCACGCTCGACGAGTACCGCAAGCACATCGAGAAGGACGCCGCGCTCGAGCGCCGCTTCCAGCCCATCCAGGTGGCCGAGCCCACACTCGCGCACACCATCGAGATCCTCAAGGGGCTGCGCGACCGGTACGAGGCGCACCACCGCGTCTCGATCACCGACGAGGCGCTCGTCGCCGCTGCGACCCTCGCCGACCGCTACGTCTCCGACCGGTTCCTGCCGGACAAGGCGATCGACCTGATCGACGAGGCCGGTGCGCGTCTGCGCATCCGCCGGATGACCGCGCCGCCGGAGCTGCGTGAGCTCGACGAGCAGATCGCCGAGGTCCGCCGGGAGAAGGAGTCGGCAATCGACGACCAGGACTTCGAGCGCGCCGCGCGCCTGCGTGACGACGAGAAGACGCTGGGCGACCGCCGTCTCCAGCGGGAGAAGGCCTGGAAGAACGGCGACCTCGACGCTGTCGCCGAGGTCGACGAGGATCTCATCGCCGAGGTGCTGGCCATGAGCACCGGCATCCCGGTGTTCAAGCTCACCGAGGAGGAGTCCGCCAAGCTGCTCCACATGGAGGACGAGCTCCACAAGCGCATCATCGGCCAGGACGCCGCCATCAAGGCGCTGTCGCAGTCGATCCGGCGCACCCGGGCGGGCCTGAAGGACCCGAAGCGTCCGGGTGGTTCGTTCATCTTCGCCGGCCCCACCGGCGTCGGGAAGACCGAGCTGGCCAAGGCGCTCGCCGAGTTCCTCTTCGGCGACGAGGACGCACTCATCCAGCTCGACATGTCGGAGTACTCCGAGAAGCACACGGTCTCGCGCCTCTTCGGATCGCCTCCCGGGTACGTCGGCTACGAGGAGGGCGGCCAGCTCACCGAGAAGGTGCGTCGCCGTCCGTTCTCGGTGGTGCTCTTCGACGAGGTGGAGAAGGCCCACGCGGACATCTTCAACTCGCTCCTGCAGATCCTCGAGGACGGTCGCCTGACCGACTCCCAGGGTCGGGTCGTGGACTTCAAGAACACCGTCATCATCATGACGACGAACCTCGGCACGAGGGACATCGCCAAGGGCCTGCTCACCGGTTTCCAGGCCGGGGGCGAGCTGTCCAACAGCTACGACCGCATGAAGACGAAGGTCAACGAGGAGCTCAAGCAGCACTTCCGGCCCGAGTTCCTCAACCGTGTCGACGACGTCATCGTCTTCCCGCAGCTCACGCAGGACGAGATCGTCCAGATCGTCGACCTGATGGTCGCCAAGCTCGACAAGCGGCTGCGGGACCAGGACATGACGATCGAGCTCACGCCGGCCGCGAAGGAGCTGCTCGCCGAGCGCGGCTACGACCCGGTCCTGGGAGCCCGGCCGCTGCGCCGCGCGATCCAGCGCGAGATCGAGGACGTGCTGAGCGAGAAGATCCTCTTCGGGGAGCTGCACCGCGGCCAGAAGATCCTCGTCGACGCCGAGGGCGAGGGGCTGCTCGGCCAGTTCACCTTCAGCGGGGTCGAGGTCGGCGAGATCGCCAAGCCCGAGCCGGTCGCCCGCGGGGACCGC
>NZ_JBTSDU010000210.1:0-3094 GCF_054605595.1 Georgenia sp.
TCCCGGGCAGGCGCTGGTGGCCGCCCTGTACCGTGAGGCGGGGATCCGGGCGGTGGAGATCGGGACGGTCATGTTCGGGCGGCACGACGCGGCCACCGGCACGGAGAGCGCCGCGCCGATGGAGCTGGTGCGGCTGGCGATCCCGAGGCGGGTGTACACGCAATCGCACATCGACTACGTCGCCGAGGCGATCGGGGAGATCGCGGGGCGGAAGGACCAGCTGCGCGGGTTCCGGTTCACGGAGCAGGCCCCGGTCCTGCGGCACTTCACGGCGAGGTTCGAGGAGTTGTAGCGAAGGCAGGTCACACCGACGACGTACTACTTATCACTTACGACTTGTGTCTCCTGCTCCGGCGGTAAGGGCCTCCGCCCGCCCGGCCGGGAGGCACCAGTGATCGGCGATAAGTTGTCAGTGGTCAGTGCCCCCGCCTCGGAACAACGGACCTCGGCCCGCGGCGTCCAGCACTTCGCCTCGCCCATCCGTACATTGGGCCATGCGACTCGCACTTACCCTCATGATCGCGGCAGCACCCGTCGTTGCCGCGCAGCAGCCCGCCCCCACCGCCCCAACCGCCCCCACCGCCGGGGCCCGCGATTCCGCGGTGGGCTTGCCGCAGGTCACCGTCACGGCCACGCGCAATCCGGCGTCGATCCTCTCCACTCCCATCGCCGTCACCAAGCTCACCCCGCGCGACCTGCGCGGGGTGAGCGGTTTCGGGCTCGACGAGGCGCTGGAGAAGGTGCCGGGGGTGATCGCCCAGTCGCGGTACGGGACGAACGACATCCGGCTCATGATTCGCGGCTTCGGCGCGCGGGGCGCGGGCGATCGCTCCAACTCCGGCACGTCGCGTGGGGTGCGCATCCTCCTCGACGGCTTTCCCGAGACGGAGCCTGACGGACGCACCGCCCTCGATCAGCTCGACCTCGCTGCCGCCGAGGCGGTGGAGGTGATCCGCTCGAACGCCTCGAGCGCCTGGGGGAACGCGGCGGGGGGCGTGGTGAACGTGATCAGCACCCCCATTCCCGGCGAGCGCACCTGGTATGCACAGACGGTGCTGGGAAGCCACGGGCTCGCGCGCCACGTCGCGCGCATCGCCACCCCGCTTGGCGGCGACCCGGGGAAGGGGATGGCGTTCGGCACCTTCACGAACACGGGCTTCGGCGGCTGGCGCGAGCACTCCTCGGCGCGCCGCGCGCTGCTCAACCTGGGCGCCTACGGGCACGTGGGGAACAAGACGCGTCTGGGCATGTACCTCGCCGCCGCGAACAACCTGATGCACGTGCCCGGGCCACTCACTCAGGCACAGGTGGATTCGGCACCGACGCAGGCGAACGCCAGCTACCGGCGGCGCGACGAGCGCCGCTACAACCGCTCCGGGCGCCTGGGGGTGAGCGTGGACCACGACGTGGACGCGAGCAGCTCGCTCTCCACGCAGCTCTACGTGAACCCGAAGTACCTGCAGCGGTCGGAGCGCAACACCTACCGCGACTTCACCCGCTACCACTTCGGCGGCAACGTGATCGGGCGGAAGGTGGTGCAGACCGGAAGCTGGTCCTCCCGTCTCACCGCCGGATTCGACGCCGCCTACCAGGATGGGGCGATCCTCTTCTACAACCTGTCCGCCACGCAGGGGCGCGGGACCACCCTGGCCGACAACAAGGGGGAGGGGGCGAAGAACCTCGGTGCCTTCCTTCAGGACGAGCTGTCGCTCACCGAGCGGCTCTCGCTACTGCTCGGCGCCCGGTGGGATCAGGTGCAGTACAACTACCGCAGCTACATGGCCAGCGCGCCGGTGCCGCGCGACAGCAGGGACTTCCGCAAGGTCAGTCCCAAGCTCGGGGTGAACTGGCGCGCCGGCGCCAGCGGGACGCACGCGGTGTACGCCAACGTGGGCGGTGGGATCGAGGTGCCCGCCGGAAACGAGACCGATCCCACCCCCGGCGCGCCCCCCGCCCTCCTCAACCCGCTGCTCGCGCCGATCCGCACCACGTCGTACGAAGCCGGTGTCAAGTCGGTGGGGGTGCTTGCCGGGCCGCTCGCCATGTCGTGGGACCTCGCGCTGTATGACATCGAGGTGGCCAACGACGCCATTCCCTACGCCTCGGGACGCTACTACGTCACCGCGGGGAAGGGACGGCGGCAGGGGGCGGAGCTGGGCGTCAGTGCGCAGGGATGGCAGGGGGTGCTCGCCAGCGCGGCGATCGCCGCTTCGCGGAACCGGTACCTCGAATACTTCGTGGATTCGGCGGTGATCGCCCCCGGTGATCCGGCGCGGACGGAGAAGGGGGCGGACTATTCGGGGAACGAGGTAATCGGCATTCCCTCCTTCATGGCCAACGCCGAACTCGGGACGGCGGTGCCCGGTGCGCACCCGCTGCGGTTGAAGGTCGGGATCGAGCGCTCCGGCGCGTATTTCGCCGACGACGCCAACCGGGTGCGGGTGCCCGGCTATACCGTGGTCAACGTGGGCGCCGAGCTGCGCGAACCGGTGCTGGCGGGGCTGACCGGGGGGGGTGGAATTCGCGGATTCGTCACGATCCGGAATGTGACGAACCGGAGGTACGTCGGGTCGGCATTCCTGAACCCCGACCTGGTGGGGGGCGCTCCCGCCGCCTTCGAGCCGGGAATGCCGCGCTCGTTCGTGGTGTCCCTGTCCGTGGGGCGGTTCCGCTGACCGCTCGCCGGCGACGCGGGCGGGCTCGAACGACAATCAGGGACTGATGAGCGAGAGGAACTCGTCGTGCGGCACGTCGCCGAAGTAGTCGGCGACGGCCACGTCGCGCAGCGCTTCCTCGATGGCGCCAGGCTTCCACTCGATCCCCACGAGCCGCGACTCCAGCTCGGCCAGGTCCAGCCGGCCCATGAAGTCGCCGAAGAAACGGATGCCCGCTATCCCGTTGTCCTGCACGTCGATGCGCGCGTCGATCTCCCCCGCCTGGAATCGCTTGACCCGCTGCACGGTGCAGGGCGGATTCTCGCCGAAGTTCCAGCTCCAGTTGCCGTACTTCGTCGCCTTCAATTCGTGCACGGCGGCCCAGTCGGCGTCGGTGAGCTCGATGGAGGGGATGTGCGCGCGGCGCCGCGTGCCGAAGA
>NZ_JBTSDU010000211.1:0-3078 GCF_054605595.1 Georgenia sp.
GCGCACCCGGTGGCGGTCCGGCTGCAGGCGCACGAGCAGGATGCGGCGCTCGCGGCGAGCGGACTGCCCGGCTGCTCCGTGGCGGAGCAGATCCTGGCGCGTGAACCTGCCTCGCTGAAGGACAACGACCGGCGGTTGCAGGAGCTCGAGTCGCACCTCGCCTCATGCCCCGCCTGTGGGGCGCGCGAGCGCTTCCTCCGGGAGCGGTTCCCGAATCCGGTCGCCCCCCCGATGCCCGGATGGGTGAGCGTAGTCGGGGCGATCTTCGGCCGGATCTCCCGCCTGCCCGAGTGGGCGCAGCCGGCGGTGCTGGGCGCACTGCTGCTGGCCGCGCTCACCCTGGTGCGCGCGCTGTTCGTGGTCCTCGCGCGACCGCGCGACCTGCACGTGCTCGCCGTCGCCGGCGGCGCGATCCTCGCCGCATCGCTCGCCGGCGCCGTCGGGGGGCTCGTCGACTCGCTCGCGGCCCGGCCCCTCCGCCGCGTCCGCGGCGCGGGCCCGTACCTGGCCGGTATCGTCACCGTGGCCGGTTACCTCGTCGCCGTGTTCGGACTCGTGGCCATCGTCGATCCTTCGTCCGTCCCGGAGAGTGGACCGGAGCTTCTCGTCGCCGGCCTCGTGACGGCCGTGCTCTTCGGGTCTCTCGTCGGCCACTCCTGGTTCCGGGAGGGCTGACAGCGGGCGGCCGTGCATCGCCGCGGCCATCGGGGAGCGGCCGGCGGGGACAGGCAGAGTGGCGTATGACGTCGCCATCTCCAAACGTCCGTTCGTTGACAACGATGCCATGAAGGTGGAGGCTCAGGCGGATCGGGCCCTGCGGGCCCGCCACCGGCTGACTGGCAACCGGCGCTTTGCGCTTCCCCCCACGAAGGGGTGGTCATGTCCACCCGGCATCCGCGTCGTTTCCTGTCCGCCTGCCTCCTGTTCGCCACCCTCGGCGCGAAGTGCTCGGTCGCCGACCTCGGTGGCCCCGCCGAGGTGCCTGCGTCGCAGGCGTGGGTGATGATCGACAACCAGTCCCTGATCGGCGACGGCATCCGCAACGTCACCAACCTCGTGATCCTCAAGGGCGGGGCGATCCACCAGGGGCAGGGCACCTGGAACGTGGACGTGACCGCGAGCTGCAGCTACCAGGTGATCCTGAGCGGCAACTGGAACGGCAACATCGTGCGCATCACCTCCACCGGCGGCGGGTGCGGCGCGGGGTACATCCTCACGATGGAGGGCACGGCGAACGGCACCTACGGCAGCGCGACGTCGATGTCGGGCACCTACCGGATCAGCTACAGCGGCATCTGGGGCGGGGTGGACACGGGCACCTGGCGCGCGACGTTCAGCCACTAGCGGCCCCACGACGGCAGGTGGCCGGCCGGATCTGGCGACCGCGCCCCTGCCGCCGTATCGTGAACCAATGCCCTCGCCCGACCCCCGCCTGGCGCAACTTCGTGCCGACCTCGAAGGTGTGTGTACCGTCGAGGAGGCGTGCGCGCGTACCGTTGCCGCGGTCACGGAGCTGGTGGGGTGCGCGGGGACGATCGTCGCGCTGGTGGACGAGCCGGAGCACACGCTTCGCATCGCCGACGTGGATCCCCTCGAGCCGCGGCTCCGCGCGGACTGGGAGCGGATTCCCCTTGCGGCGCCGGTCCCGCTGTCGGACGCGGTGCGCCACCGCCGCCCGATCTTCCTTCGCTCGCGGCGCGACTGGGTGGAGGTCTACCCGCACCTGCTGCACCTGGCGGAAGCGACGGGTCACCACGCCAACGCCGTGCTCCCCCTGATCGGCCAGGGAGCGGCCGAGGTGCTGGGGGTGCTTGGCGTCGCCTTCGCCGAGCCGCGCGAGTTCGTGCAGGAGGAGCGCGACTTCGCGATCGCGATCGAGGTCGCGCGCTCGGTGCAGCGCGTCCGTCAGGGCTGACGCGCGGCCCCGCTCATCCCGCGATCGCCCCCGGGTGGGGCGACACGATCAGTCGGTCGCGCGCCGCGCGAAGGCGGGAGGCACCGGGTGCGCCTTCATGCACCAGCGCTCGAGCACGAAGTCGGTGCAGGTGGTCCAGTCGTCGGGGACGGGGACCAGGCGTCGCTTCTCCCCTTCGCTGGACTCGAAGACGAGCCAGGGGCGGCGGCGCTCGTGATTGGCCGAGGCGACCTGCGGGTTGAGCTTCTCCAGCCAGGAATCCGCGCGCTGGGAGAGCAGCACCGGCTCCACCAGGTGCACCTCCCAGGTGAGGCCGACCGAGTCCCTGAAGGTCCGGGAATGATGCTGGTCCATGCGGAAGCCTCGCTGGTCTACGGCCGTGGTCGCCTGCCTCGGCATTCCAAGATTAGGGAGCGGTCGCACGGCGCGACAGTGACGCATGCACGGTGCTGGCGTCATCCCGGAGTGGCGGCGCGGGTGACGCGCGGCGCCGGCGCAGCGGCCGCGGATTCGAGTCGCTGATTTCGAACGATCGACACCCGCATCGTCGCGGAGCTGATCCGGGCTTCCTGCGGGGGGGGGCGACCCCGGTCTCCGGGTCCCGGGCAGGACTGGGGCCTTCTGCTCAGCCCGTTCGGCAGCGCTGAACCGTGTCGGTTCGCCCCTGGGACCGCCGCCTTCCGGGAGCGGCCGCCACAGTAAACGTTTGACACGAATAGTTGAGTTAAAGCGATAAATGTCAATGCTTTAAATGTGGTCCCACGCAGGATATATTTCGTCCATCGAGCAGGGGCCTGCCGATGGGAGACGATACGACGCGTCGACCACCTGGTGGACCCTTTTCCCCCCGCGCGATGTATGGAGGATTGATGCGCTTTCGTTCCACGAAGTACCTGGCTAACGGACTCATCGGTATCACGGCGGTCATCGCCGCGGCCGGCCGCTTCGGCGGTGGGCACGAGACCGCGCACCCGGTACAGCCGCAGCCGGTCCCGTTCATCACCGCCGCGGTGACCCGCACGACGCCCGCGCTGGCCGCCGACATCCGTGAGGCGCCGGCGGGGCGCGCGAAGAGCGCCCTCGAGGCGCTGGCGAGCTCGGTGACGCGCATGAGCGATCCGCGCGCGCTCGAGGCGGCGTTCAACAGCTACTTCGCCTATCGC
>NZ_JBTSDU010000212.1:0-2973 GCF_054605595.1 Georgenia sp.
GGCGAGGTTGCCGTTGAGTCCGTGGATGGCGAGGTTCATCTTCGCCATCCGCCAGGTGCGCTCGTTGAGCTCCTGGCCGTAGACGGAGATGGCGGTGGGGTCCTGGTCATGCCGGTCGAGGAACTTCTCGGTCTGGACGAACATGCCGCCGGAGCCGCAGCACGGGTCGTACACGCGCCCGCTGTAGGGCTCGAGTACCTCGACGAGCACCCGGACCACGCTCGGGGGCGTGTAGAACTCCCCACCCCGCTTGCCTTCGACCGAGGCGAACTTGCCCAGGAAGTACTCGTAGACCTCACCGAGGACGTCACGCGCCTTGGTTGCACCCTGCCCGGTGAACCGGGCGTTGGTGAACAGGTCGATGAGCTCGCCGAGCCGACGCTGGTCGACGTTGTCACGGTTGAACAGCCGTGGGAGCGTCGCGTTGAGCGTCGGGTTCGCCCCCATGATGAGGTCCATGGCACCGTCGATTAGCTCACCGATCGTCTGGTTCCCCAGGCCCTTGGCGTGCTCGGCGAGGTAGCCCCACCGCGCCGTCGGCGGGATCCAGAACACCCCGTGGCCGGTGTACTCGTCGATGTCGTCGACGAAGCCGGCGATGTCGTCCTCGTCCATCCCGTCCGCGGCGAGCTCGGCGCTGATCTCCTCGCGCCGCTCGTCGAACGCGTCCGAGACGTACTTGAGGAAGACGAGCCCGAGGATCACGTCCTTGTACTGCGAGGCGTCCATCGAGCCACGGAGCTTGTCCGCCGCCTTCCAGAGCGTGTCCTTGAGCTCCTTCATCGTCGTCGGAGCCGCCGGCTCCGTGGTCTTCTTCCTGGCGGTGGTCTTCTTCCTGGGGGGCATGGGTCAGCCTTCCGTTTCCGGGTGCGGGGTCTCAGGGGTGGGATGCAGTGTGAGGGCACCGGTGGCCGTGCCCTCGATGAGGACGTCGGCAAGCTCCTCCAGCGCGGCGAGGCGACGCTGGGTATCGGCGCGAGCACCGGCGACGGTGGCGAGGGTGACACCAAGCCTCTCCGCCTGGTCTGCGGGTACGAGCGGCACCGGCCAGGTGCGCCAGTTCGTTCCGGTTGCCGCACTCATCGCCCGGGCCACCACAGCCGGGACGAGGCGCGGCTCGACCGCACGGTTGAGGCGCAACACCCGCGCAGGGGTCGGCACGACGGCGAAACCCTCGTCGTCGACCATGGCAGCGACTCCGGCCGCGGTGGAGAAGATGATGTCGCCGGGCTCGGTGAAGCGACCGGCTGGGTACCGGCTGGTGAAGGTCAGTCGGTCAAGGTTGCGCTGGCCGATCGCGTGCTCCCCCAGGAGCTCCTCGGAGCCGATCACGCGAATCGATCCGGTGGAGGCGATGTCGGCGTCATCTATCCGGTTTCCCGGCACGATGCGCGCGGCCCTCGCCGAGATGAGCTCACCAACGGTGACGAGCCGGCCCCGGCCCGGCTCGTGTGCCTCGACCTGGAACGCGGCGGTGGGCACCGTCAGACCGGTCTCGCCGAGCAGTACCGTGGTTCGCACGGCGAGTTCCCCAGCCATGGGGCGCGGACGACGGACCGAGGGCGGGGGGACGTCGACCAGGTTCCCGCCCGCCGCCAGCAGTGCGCTGGTGCGGGCCAACCTGGCGAAGCGGAAGGCGTGGCCGTGCACCTCAGCACGCGTGCCGAGCGCCGCGACGACATCGGTGACAAGATCCTCGACCGCCCCGGCGTCGAGCTCCGTGGTCAGGTCGGCGACGGCGACCCATCGGTCGGCGATGGCGACGTCCGGGTGCGCCCGGCCCAGCACCCACAGCGCCAACCGCTGCCGAGGACGGGCGGTCCACAGGCCCGCCGGGAGCCGCACCATGGCACGGACGCGGTCGGTGCGCAGCAGCGCCGAGCGAGCCTGCTCGATCTCCCGCGATCGGGTCCCGTCAACCAGCGCGCTCGCCGGTGCGAGGATCACTGCCCGATCGTGCTCGCCCATGGCGAGCGCAACATCGTCCACTGCCGTGAGCACCTCGGCGTCGGTGACCTCAGGGGCGGTCGGTGACGGGTACTGGGCAATGACGAGGGACCCAGCCCGCAGTGCGAGACGCTCGTCCACGTCGGCCTCAGCGGCCGTCACGTGCCACCCGTGCGTGACAAGCCGTCGACGCTCCAGCCGCCCGGCCCCACCATTCACTGCGGCCACAGGGTCCGCATCCTCAGGGAGGTGATGGCGCACGGCGACCAGCAGGTCGCTGCCGCCCGACGGGTCCACGAACGTCAGCGACGAGCCATCGCCCAGCTCCGCCGCCAACCGGGCTACCAGATCCACCGCGGCGGGGCTGAGGCTCGTCGCGGTGTAGCCAGGCAGTCCGTGCCGGAAGCGATGGGCCATCACGCTCTCGAACGCGGCGGCCGGCGTGAACGCGGCGTCCGTCATCGCGTCCACGTGCGCTGCCAGGGCGGGCAGGTCCTCACCGAGCGCTACAAGCTCGCGGTAGAGCATCTCGTCGTGCTGGTCGACGTCGTCGCCCAGGTCCAGGAGCTCGTCCGCCCTCAGCCCGGTGAGGCGCTCCTCGGTGAGTGCCTTCAGTGTCAGGAGGGCGGTCACGCCGTCCCGCGCCAGCTGGTCCCCCGTGCCGTCGGCGCCATGAAACGTCGCGAAGAGCGCGCTCTCCTGCGCGACGTGCGGGTTGTTGCCCCGCCCGGTGGTGACCAGCCAATTGGTGACCGCTCCGGCGTCGAAAAGCTCCTGGTTGCCAGTGCGCACCACGGCCGGGGGGAACGGATGGTCCGATCCAGAGCTGCGGCTGCGCCACACCGACACCACCGGACGCTGCACCCGGGCGAGGCCCGCCACGTCGGGCAGCGTGAGGAGGGCGCCGCGAACGGATGTCGACGTCATCATGCAGTTCCTCCCTGGTTCGGCGGTGTCGGGCCGAGCCTAGACCCAACCCAAATCTATTCAGGTCGCCTCCGCGATAATCCCCCTTATCAGCCATCC
>NZ_JBTSDU010000213.1:0-2946 GCF_054605595.1 Georgenia sp.
CCGCCCGCACGGCGAGTTCGACCGTGCCGCCGCCCACCTGCTGGACGTACGCGACGCCCTCGCCCGGACGGCGGGCCGCGCGACCAACCGGCTGCTGCTCGCTGAGCAGGACGAGGTCGCCCGCCGATGCGGTTTCGGCGTGCGGGAGCCGGCGGCCGTCACCGGCGTAGGGCCGGCCACCCCTGCCGGGCCGGTCACGCCCGCCGGGCCGGTCACGCCCGCCGGGCCGGTCACGCCCGTCGGGCCGGTCACGCCCGTCGGGCCGGTCACGCCCGTCGGGCCGGCCACGAAGGCCGGGCCGGTCACCGATGCCGCCGACGATCTGCTCGCCTCCGTCGCGGGCGCCGCCCGGGTGGTTTCCGCCGCCCTCGACACGACTGTCCGGCAGGCCCGCCAGAACCTCGCCGCCCGTCGCCGCCCCACGGTGCTGCGTCCGTTCACCCGGCACGGGCGGGCAGTGCCGCCCTACCTGCGCGCCGTGGCGGACGGGCTGGTCGAGCACGCGGGTGAGATCGTGCTGGCGGGCGGTGCCGATCCCGCGGCGGACCCGTTGCTCGCGCTGCGGGCTGGCGCCGCGTCGGCGCGCACCGGGCTGCCGCTCTCGCCCGTCACCCTGGTGTCCCTGGGCCGCAGCGACGCCCCGCCCACGCCCTGGCCGCGCGAGGGCCTCGACCTGTTGCTCGAGCTCCTGCGCAGCGGCCCGGCCCAGGTGCCGGTCTGGGAGTCCCTCGACCTGGTCGGTGTCGTGACCACCTGGTTCCCCGAGTGGGCCGCGGTGCGCAACCGGCCCCAGCGCACCGCCGTGCATCGCCACACCGTCGACCGGCACCTCGTCGAGACCGTCGCTCGGGTGCCGGGCACCGCCCGGCCCGGAGCACCCGCCGTCCAGGAGGATCTCCTGCTGCTCGCCGCCGTGTTCCACGACATCGGGAAGGCGCCGGGCGCCGCCGACCACGCGGCGCTCGGTGCTCGGATCGTGGCGCCCCTGACCGAGCGACTCGGGCTGGACCGGCCCGCCGGGAAACTGGTGGCCCTCCTCGTGCGGGAGCACCTGCTCCTCCCTTCCCTGGCCACGAGCCGGGACCTGACC
This sequence comes from Georgenia sp., assembly GCF_054605595.1. NCBI lineage: Bacteria > Bacillati > Actinomycetota > Actinomycetes > Allobogoriellales > Allobogoriellaceae > Georgenia > Georgenia sp. The sequence continues at coordinate 1,091 of NZ_JBTSDU010000213.1, forward strand.
GATCCGGCGGTGGCGGAGGAGGTCGCCGACGCCGTCGGCCGGCGCGCCGACGTGCTCGAGATGCTGCTCAGGCTCACCGTCGCCGACGCCACGGCGGCCGGTCCGCAGGCCTGGACGAGCTGGCGGGCCCGCCTCGTGACCACTCTCGCGGAGCGGGTGGCGGCCCTGCTGGCGTTACCCTGAACCTCAGCCAGCTCCGCACGACGACCAGAGGTACCGCCTTGTTCGCCAACCTGTCCGATCGGCTCACCGCCTCCTTCAAGCAGCTCCGCGGCAAGGGGCGCCTGTCCGAGGGGGACATCGACGCGACCGTCTCGGAGATCCGACGGGCGCTGCTCGAGGCCGACGTCGCCGTCCCCGTGGTGCGGACCTTCACCGACCACGTGCGGGAGAAGGCCCGGTCGGTGGTGGCGTCGCAGGCGCTCAACCCGGCGCAGCAGGTCATCAAGATCGTCAACGACGAGCTCGTGGAGGTGCTCGGCGGGCAGGCGCGTGATCTTCACCTCGCCAAGAACCCGCCCACGGTCATCATGCTCGCCGGCCTCCAAGGGGCCGGCAAGACCACCCTGGCCGGCAAGCTCGGCCTCTGGCTGACGCAGCAGGGGCAGACGCCGCTGCTCGTCGCCGCCGACCTCCAGCGCCCCAACGCCGTCACCCAGCTCCAGGTGGTGGGCGCGCAGGCGGGCGTCCCCGTGTTCGCACCGGAACCGGGCAACGGCGTCGGTGACCCCGTCGCAGTCGCGCGCGCGGGCGTCCAGTACGCCCGCGACAAGCAGCACTCGGTGGTCGTCGTCGACACCGCCGGTCGGCTCGGCGTCGATGCCGAGATGATGCAGCAGGCCGCGGACATCCGTGACGCCGTCGGGCCCGACGAGACACTCTTCGTCCTCGACGCCATGATCGGCCAGGACGCGGTGATCACCGCGAACGCCTTCGCCGAGGGCGTCGGCTTCACCGGAGTCGTGCTGACCAAGCTCGACGGCGACGCCCGCGGCGGCGCGGCCCTGTCCGTGCGCGGGGTGACCGGCAAGCCGGTGCTCTTCGCCTCCACGGGTGAGAAGCTCGGCGACTTCGAGCGCTTCCACGCGGACCGGATGGCCTCGCGCATCCTCGACATGGGCGACATCCTGACCCTGATCGAGCAGGCCGAGAAGTCCTTCGACGCCGCCCAGGCCGAGGAGATGGCCGCGAAGATCGCCGGCGACGGCGACTTCACCCTCCAGGACTTCCTGGTCCAGCTCAACCAGATCAAGAAGATGGGCTCGATGAAGAAGATGCTCGGCATGCTGCCGGGCATGGGCCAGATGCGGGAGCAGCTGGAGAACTTCGACGAGCGTGAGGTGGACCGCGTCGAGGCGATCGTCCACTCCATGACGCCCGCCGAGCGGAACAACCCCAAGCTCCTCAACGGCTCGCGCCGCCTGCGCATCGCCCGCGGCTCGGGGACCACCGTCACCGAGGTCAACTCGCTGATGGACCGTTTCGAGCAGGCCAAGACGATGATGCGGCAGATGGCCCGTGGCGGCGGGAGGGGCATGCCCGGGATGGGCATGATGCCCGGTGGCGGCAAGAAGGCCAAGGGCCGCATGGCGCCGCCGCCGAAGAAGGGCAAGAAGGGCAAGTCCGGCAACCCGGCCAAGCGGGCGCAGCAGGAGCAGGAGGCCGCCAACCGGCCCGCCCAGGCCCCCGCGGCGGGCTCGGCGTTCGGGCTGGGTCAGCAGGCTGCCCCGCAGCAGCTGCCCGACCTGGAGGAGCTGCAGAAGTACCTGCGGTGATCAGGCCGGGGATCGCCCTGCGGACGTGAGCAGCCGACCTCCTGGGCCTCGCCGACGGCGGGTTAATGTGGCCCGGGGGCC
>NZ_JBTSDU010000214.1:0-2931 GCF_054605595.1 Georgenia sp.
CACGCTCGGCAACGGCCTGGCCCTGGACCGCATCGAGGCCGGCTACGCCGACGGCGTGCTGACGCTGACCATCCCTGTCGCCGAGGAGGCCAAGCCGCGCAAGATCCAGGTCGCGCACACCGGTGGCCCGACCACCATCGAGCAGTAGGACCACCATCGAGCAGTAGCGAGGCACCGCGCACGCACAACGGGCGAGCCGGCCGGGCGAGGCCCGGCTCGGCCGGTGTGCCGGACCGGCCACGACCTAGGATGCTCGGGTGAGCCTGAGCGACGCGCCCGTCCCCACCGCTACCAGCACCGCCTACGAGGACCTGCTCCGTCTCGTCCTGGAGACCGGCCAGGTGAAGGCGGACCGGACCGGGACCGGCACGCGCAGCGTCTTCGGCCACCAGATGCGATTCGACCTCGCCGACGGGTTCCCGCTCATCACCACCAAGAGGGTGTTCCTCCGCGGCGTCGCCGAGGAGCTGTTCTGGTTCCTGCGCGGGGAGACCAACGCCAACTCCCTCATCGAGAAGAACGTCCACATCTGGGACGAATGGGCGGATCCCGAGACCGGCGACCTCGGCCCGGTCTACGGCTACCAGTGGCGCTCCTGGCCCACCCCCGACGGCCGACACATCGACCAGATCGAGCAGGTTCTCGACCAGCTGCGCAGCAACCCGAACTCCCGCCGGATCATCGTCTCGGCCTGGAACGTCGCGGACCTGGACCAGATGGCCCTGATGCCGTGCCACGCGTTCTTCCAGTTCTACGTCGCCGACGGCAAGCTCTCCTGCCAGCTCTACCAGCGCAGCGCCGACCTCTTCCTCGGGGTCCCGTTCAACATCGCGTCCTACGCGCTGCTCACGCACATGGTCGCCCAACAGGTCGGCCTCGGGATCGGGGACTTCGTCTGGACCGGCGGTGACTGCCACGTCTACGACAACCACGTCGAGCAGGTGCGCGAGCAGCTCACGCGCGAGCCGTACCCGTTCCCCACGCTCAGGCTGCGCAAGGCCGCCTCGCTGTTCGACTACACGTTCGACGACGTCGAGGTGGTCGGCTACCGGCACCACCCCGCCATCAAGGCGCCGGTCGCGGTCTAGGCGTGCTGTGCTGGGGATGATCTGGGCACAGGCCCACGACCGTGTCATCGGCGCGGGCGGGACCATGCCGTGGCACCTGCCCGAAGACCTCGCGCACTTCCGACGCACCACGGCGGGATCCGCCGTCGTCATGGGTCGTACCACCTGGGACTCCCTCGACCCGCGGTACCGGCCGCTGCCCGGGCGTCGCAACATCGTGCTGAGCCGGCGGCCGGGCTTCGTCGCCGAGGGCGCCGAGAGGGCGTCGGATCTCGACGCCGCCCTCGACCTGCTGGGGCCGGGCGGCGGCTGGGTGATCGGCGGCGCCCAGGTGTATACGGCCGCCCTCCACCGGGCCGACACGCTCGTCGTCACCGATATCGACCTGGCCGTCGACGGCGACACCCGGGCCCCTGTCGTCGACGACCTCGCGTGGGAGGTCGAGTCGGCCGATCCCGACCGCGGCTGGCACGCCGCGGCGAACGGGCTGCGCTACCGGTTCACCACCTTCCGCCGTCGCGCCTCCTAGCTCCGCTCCGGGGCCACCGCCCAGGCCGGCGTCCGACGCCGTGCGGGTGCGAGATCGTCCGGGCGGCGCCGCTGAGCAGGCGTCCGGCTTCGGGTCCACCGGGATCGGAGTCAGTCCGCGCGGACCTCGATGAGGTCGTTCCACGGGTCGTTGACCTGGAGCGCGGCCCCGTCGTACCGGGTGGCCACGCCCCGCTCGCCGAGTCGTGACGCCACGGCTGCGACCTGCTCGGTGGTCGGCACGACGATGCCCACCCGGCCCAGACCGAGCGCGGGCCCGCGTGGGCCGGCGCCGGCGCTGTTCCAGGTGTTCATGGCCATGTGGTGGTGGTAGCCGCCGGCCGAGACGAACAGGGCCTGGCTGCCCAGCGCGGTGGTCTCCTCGAAACCGAGGCGGTCCACATAGAACGCACGGGCGGTGGCGACGTCGCCGACCTGGAGGTGGACGTGGCCGACGACGGCGCCCGCCAGCCCCGAGGCGGGCGTGGTGGGAATGGTCGGGTCCGCCGTCGCGATGATCTCGCGGGCGGCGTCGGTGAGGTGGTCGGCGAGGTACCGGTTCGGGTCGAGCCACCTGGTGCCCATCTTGACCTGGCCGTCGGTCCACTGCCAGGTGCTGCGCGGGCGGTCGGCGTAGAGCTCGACGCCGTTGCCCTCCGGGTCGGTGAAGTAGAAGGCCTCGGAGACGTCGTGGTCGCCGGCGCCGACGTACGTGCCCGGTGCGCGCACGGCCACCGAGGCGAGTGCCGCGGCGAGCGCGGCCTGGCTCTCGAACAGGATCGCCGTGTGGAACAGACCCGCGGAGCGAGGCGTGCCCGGGGGAAGGGTGGGGTCGTGCTCGAGCACGAGCAGCTCGACGCCGTGACGGCCCAGGACGACCTCGTCGCCCTCGGCGCGCAGGACTGTGAGCATGACGGCGTCGCGGTAGTAGCGCGTCATGAGGTCGAGGTCCCCCACGTTGAGCGTGACCGCGCCCATGGACGTCGTCACGGGCAGCAGATCCTCGACCAAGACGCCGTCCGCCCGGTCGGCGGCCACCCCTTGTATCCGGGTTCGCATGGTTCTACCGTTCTGGTGCCGAACGACCGATGGTCGGTCGATCCGCACGGAGGCCGCCATGCTCTCCAACTATCCCCCCACCCCCACGCTGCCGGTGAGGGACCTCGCCGCCGCGCGGACCTTCTACGAGGGCGTCCTCGGGCTCAGCCCCAGACCTCCGGAAGTAGGGCCGCGTTGAGTGTTGAGATTTATGCGGGCGTGATCTGGTAGGTGATGGGGCGGCGGTCGCCCGGCGTGCGTGGTGGGGTGGTGTTGAGTTCGTCGGTGAGCAGTTGGA
>NZ_JBTSDU010000215.1:0-2903 GCF_054605595.1 Georgenia sp.
CACCGACCCGCCGGCCGGCAGCGTCGTCGCCCCCACGGACGACGACGAGCTCCGCCGCCTGCTCGACGGCCGCCTGGGCGCCGCGCGAGCCGTGCCCGCCGGGTCCGAGGTCACCGCAGTGGCGGGCCTCGCCCTGGACCGACCGGTGCTGCTCGGCCCCGACGCCGGAGCGCCGGCACAAGGCCCGACCGAGGCGCCGCCCGGGGCTGCGACCGAGGCGCCGTCCGGTGCCGGCACCGGTGCGCCGGCACCGGCCCCGGCGGACGGGGCCCCGATCACCGGGCCCGCCGAGCTGCCCGACCGGGCGGGCGCCACCCGACCCACGGAACGCCTGGCCCCGCCGGCCGGCTTCCTGCCCGACCGGGCCACGGCCCTGCCGGACGTCGACCGACCCGCGGACCCAGGCGCCACCGTCGTCGTCATGAGCACCGGGGACCCGGGCCAGGCCGCGGCCGTCGCGACCGCTCGGGCCGCCGGCGCCACCGTCCAGGTGGTCCCCACCGGGGATCCGCGCGCGAGCCGCAGCACGGTCCAGGAGACGGCCGCGAACGCCCCGGACGTGGTCGTGGGGCTCGGCACCGCCTTCGACGACGCCGCGACCCTGGCGTGGCGCACCCGGACGGCGGCGACCGGCACCGAGCTGCCGGGGGGCGGGCAGCTCGTCCTGCCCGGCAAGACGTACGTCGCGCTCTACGGCACGCCGGGCTCCGGCGCGCTCGGTGTCCTGGGCGAGCAGGACGCGCCCGCCACGGTCGTGCGCGCCCGCGAGCACGCCGATGGGTACGTCGGACTCACCGGCACCACGGTGGTGCCCGCGCTGGAGATCATCGCCACCGTGGCCGCCCGCGGTCCGGGTGACGACGGGGACTACTCGGCGGAACGGGACGTCGAGGAGCTCCGCCCGCTCGTCGACCTCGCCCACGAGAGTGGGCAGTACGTCGTCCTCGACCTCCAACCCGGCCGGACCGACTTCCTCACCCAGGCGAAGCGGTACGAGGAGCTGCTGCGCCTGCCGAACGTCGGGCTCGCGCTGGACCCGGAGTGGCGGCTCCGGCCCGATCAGGGGCACCTGCGCCAGATCGGCCAGGTCGACGTCGCCGAGGTCGACCAGGTCGTCACCTGGCTCGCGGACCTCACCCGCGCCCACCGCCTGCCCCAGAAGCTCCTCGTCCTCCACCAGTTCCAGCTCCGCATGGTCACGGGCGCCGACGACGTCGACCAGTCGCGGTCGGAGGTCGCCGTCCTGGTCCATGTGGACGGTCAGGGTTCCCAGCCCGCCAAGCGCGGCACCTGGGCGGCGCTGCGTGCGGGCGAGCCGAACATCCGCTGGTGGGGCTGGAAGAACTTCTACGACGAGGACGTCCCGATGCTCACCCCCGAGCAGACCATGCGGGTCGAGCCGGTGCCGAACTTCATCAGCTACCAGTAGGCCGCGCCGCCGGTCGGGTCAGCCGCAGCGTAGGCACCTTCGGCGACGTCGGTGACCAGGCGCTCGCTCGCGGTGTCGCGCGCCGCGCGCAGTTCGGCGCGGTCCGCTGGGTGCGGGGCGGGTGGTGCTGGCAGGCTGGGGGGGGTGGGACGTGCCTGCGTGCCCGACCCAGAGGAGAAACCATGAGTGGAACCACCGACCCGACCCAGTCCTCGCCCCCCGCGGCGGACGGCCCGCCGGATCCGGCCATCGCGGACCTGTCGCGCCGAGGCCGTCGCGACGCCGGGCCGACGTCGCCCGCCGATGCGGTCGTCCCCGACCCGGACCGTGCCCGGGCGCCCGCCGCGGTCCCGGGACCCACCGACCGCCCCGGTGCCGGCACCCCGCGTCCCGCCACCATCCCGGGCCGTGGCGGCGGCCGTGGCGGCAACCCGGTGGGATGGACCGCGCTGCTGCTCGCCGTCGTCCTCACCGCCTGGAAGGCCGTCTACGCGGTTGCGGCCCAGCGGGTCGGGGACCCGGCGCTGTACGAGTCGATCTCGCTGTTCGTCTCGCTCATCCTGGGCCTGTCCGCGGCGGTGCTCGGGATCGTCGCGCTCGCGCAGCGCCACGGCCCACGGTGGCCCGGGCTCGTCGGCCTCGCCATCGGCCTCCACGTGTTCGTGGTCGCGCTCTTCTTCTGGATCGGCACCCTCGCGGGGGTCGGCGCCTGACGGCGGCGCCTGACGGCGGCCGGCGGGCGACCGTCAGGGCACCGGCCAGGTGTGCACCGGTTCGTTGGCCTGCATGCCCTGGACGTAGGCGCCGAGCATCGCGCGCAACGCCGCGGGCCGGTCGAGCCCGCGGGCCTCGAACGCTTCCGTCGCGGCCACCTGCCAGCTCGCCCCGTTGCGGCGGAACTTCGCGCGTCCCTCGATGACCCCCAGATAGCGGTCGGCGACGTCGGAGTCCACGCCGAGCCGGTCGAGGCCCTGGTGGGCCATGGGCAGCAGTTTGCGCAGCACGAGCTCGTCCCAGTCGACCTCGCCGGCGCCGGGCCAGTACAGGCGCGACTGCGCCCCCGCCGCCGCGCCCGTATAGAAGTTCTCCCGGGCGGCCTCGAAGCTCATCCGCGACCACACCGGGCGTTCGTCGAGGACCATCTCGACGATGGCGCCGTAGAAGAACGCCGCGTTCGCGACGACGTCGAGCACCGAGGGCCCGGACGGCAGCACCCGGTTCTCCACCCGCAGATGCGGCAGGCCGTCGACGACGTCGTACACGGGGCGGTTCCACCGGTAGATGGTGCCGTTGTGCAGGCGGAGCTCGGAGAGCGTGGGTGTCCCGCCCGCCTCGAGCACCTCCAGCGGATCCTCGTCGCTGACCTCGGGCAGCAGCGCGGGGTAGTAGCGCACGTTCTCCTCGAACAGGTCGAAGATCGAGTTGATCCACCGGTCCCCGAACGGCACGAGAGGGCGCACCCCCTGGTTGCGCA
>NZ_JBTSDU010000216.1:0-2825 GCF_054605595.1 Georgenia sp.
AGCCAAAGGGTCGGGCTCGCTGGCGCGACCCCTGCATCCTCCGGCCGCGATGACTCCTCTCCGCACTGGCCGGATCCTCGGCATCTGGCTCGCCGCGCTCGGCGCCGAGCTGCTGCTGTGGTGGTTCTTCGTGCGGAGCTCGTATTTCCGTGAGCTGTTCATGCCGGTGACCGTGATGGTGGCGATCGCGGCGCTCGCGGCGACGGCGCGGGCAGTACGACGTCGGGAGCGGCAGCGGAGAGGGGGAGAGCGGCGCAGCGCGGACCGGAGGGACTAGGGAAGTGCGCTAGTGTAGTGATGCCGAAATAGCGTGCATAATCACGAAGTACGTGGTATCTTGTCGGCTATGCCACGTCCTATCCGCGTAACAAAATTGCGGCGCGGGGATCGCCGCCTTCTGGAGCAGTGGGTGCGCGCGCGGACCACGCCACGCCGGGTGTTGGAGCGCGCGCGGATCGTGCTGGCCTCCGCGGACGGGCAGGCGGGGGCCGCCATCTGCCGGCAGCTGGGCGTGTCGCGCCCGACCGTCAGCCGCTGGTTGGACCGGTACGAGGCCGAGGGCGCCGCCGGGCTCCTGGCGGATCGGCCCCGCCCGGGCCGGCCCAAGCAGATCACCCCGGCGATGGAGGCCGCCATCATCGAGGCGACGCTCCATACGCCCCCGCCCGACCAGGGCACGCACTGGAGCACCCGGGCGATGGCCGCGCAGGCCGGCGTGCACCAGTCCACGGTCTCCCGCCTCTGGCGCGCGCACGGCGTCAAGCCGCACTTGGTGGAGACGTTCAAGGTCTCGACCGATCCCGAGTTCGTGGCCAAGCTGCGCGATGTCGTCGGGCTCTATGTCGATCCGCCGAAGCGCGCCGTCGTGTTCTCCGTCGACGAGAAGAGCCAGATCCAGGCGCTGAACCGTACGCAGCCCGGGCTGCCCCTGAAGAAGGGGCGCGCGGGCACCATGACGCACGACTATGAGCGGCATGGGACGACGACGCTCTTCGCGGCACTCGACGTGGCCACCGGCCGCATTGAGCATGCCTGTCATCCGCGCCATACACGCGATGAATTCCTGCGCTTCATGACGCAGCTCGAACGCACGGTCCCGAAGGGTCAGGGCCTGCATGTCATCCTCGATAACTACGCGACGCACAAGACCCCGGAAGTCCAGGCGTGGCTCCGCCGGCATCCGCGCGTGCACTTCCACTTCACGCCCACCTCGGCCTCCTGGCTGAACCTCGTGGAGCGCTTCTTCGGCGAACTGACGACCCGCCAGCTCCGTCGCCTCGCCGTCACCTCCGTCCGGGAGCTCGAGCAGGCCATCGGCGACTACATCGCGCAGCGGAATACCGCCCCCACGCCCTTCACGTGGACCGCCTCGGTCCGACGGATCCTCGCGAAGGTCAAGAAAGCGAACGATACTTTGGCTTCACTACACTAGCGTCTGGGGATTGGCAGCGGAGCAAGGGGACTGGCGACTGGGGACTGGCGACGCCACTCGCGCCGTGGCCCCGGTGGACAAGGCCCCCCCCAGTCGCCAGAACCCCCGCTCCGCTGCCAATCGCCAGACGCCACGGGTGTTGTGACGTCGGGGAGCGATTTCCCTTCTTTCCCAAGATGCCGCACCGCGGCAACGTGGCGCCGTGCCTCGCGTGATCCGCCGCTATGGGAGCCGCAAGCTCTACGACGCGGCCGAGAGCCGCTACGTGGGCCTCGACGAGATTGCCGCGTGGATCCGCGCCGGCACCGAGGTGTAGGTCGTCGCCGCGCGGACGGGACACGACGTCACCGCCCTCACGCTGACGCAGATCATCAGCGAGGAGCAGCGGCGCGGCGTGTCTGGGCTCGGTCCCGACTTCCTGCACGAGGTGGTCCGGCGCGGGGGCGAGGCGCTCGTGCATGGCGTGGAACGGCTGGAGCATTCCGTCGAGCGGGCGATGCAGGCGTCGCTCGGCAGCGTGCGGCCGCTGCGCCATGCGCGGGCGGAGCTGGAGGCGCTGCAGGCCAGCCTGGGGGCGCTCGATCGCTCCCTGGCGATGCTCGAGGAGCGGGGCCGGGCCCCGCCGGAGTGACCGCGGATCGCAGGAGGGGGAGGGGGAGGGGGAGGAATGACCGTGACACGGAGGTACACATGTCGAAGATGACCAAGGCCAACGGGGGTCGGATGCTCACCACGCTCCCCGAGCCGGCGCGCGAGATCTGGTTCGCGGGGCTGGGGGCGGTGGCGATGGCGGAGAAGGAGGGGGGAAAGTTCTTCCGGCAGCTCGTCAGCGAGGGGAAGCGCTTCGAGAAGACCAACCTCGCGCGCGTGGAGAAGGGTTTCGACAGCGTCCTCACCACGGTGAACGCGCGGGTGTCGGACGTGCGCGCGATCCCGGGCGCGGCGATGGACCGCATGGGCGGTGTGGTGGATGACTCCATGACCGCGGTGCTGCACCGGCTGGGCGTGCCGACGAAGCGCGAGATCAGCGTGCTCACGCGGCGGGTGGAGGAGCTGACGCGCAGCCTCGAGTCGAAGCCGGCGCGTCCGCGCCGCGTCCCGGCGACGAGGCGGGCGCGCGCGACGAAGCGCGCGAAAGCCCCGCAGGCCACCACCTGACGGCCTGATCGCGCGGGCGAGTGGCCAGCCGGTCACGCGCCCCGCGGCCGCCTGACCAGGGAGGCAGTCGCATGACCAGCAGCCGGCGCGCGCGTAGACGGCGCCGGTTCGGCCTCGCGCTCGCGGGCGGGGGGCCGGGCGGCGCCGTCTACGAGATCGGGGCACTCCGCGCCCTCGAGGATTCCCTCGAAGGGCTCGACCTGAACGCGGTGGACAGCTACGTGGGGGTGAGCGC
>NZ_JBTSDU010000217.1:0-2717 GCF_054605595.1 Georgenia sp.
CTATCCAGACGACCACCGGATAAACGCCAAGCGCAGCAGGCACACGGGTCACACAATCCGTCGGGTGCCTCCCGATGTTGCATCTGCTGCAACTCTGCGAACTAACAGGATGGTGGCGAAGGTGTGGCGCAGATCGTGCACGCGCAGGTCGGGGCGGTCGAGCGCCGTTCTGATCGTCGCCCAGTCCACCGCCCGGCGGAAGTTCGCAGCGACGAGCCTGCCCCCGTTGGGCCCGGAGAACAGCAGGTCGTCGGGCCCCTTGCCCTGCATGGCCTCGTCCACGAACGGGAGGAGCGCCTGGACGATCGGCACCTGTCGTTCCTTGTGGCTCTTCGGGCTCTGCTCGATGAGCTCCCCGTTCAGGCCGGGCGAGAAGCTGCGGCTGACGCGCAGCACGCCCTGCGTCAGGTCGACGTCGCGCACCCTGACGGCGGTCGCCTCACCCGCCCGCATGCCGGTGTACACGAGGGCTGCGGCATAGCGGCGATAGACGCCGGCAGGGATGAGGTCGAGCATCTTCGTCACCTGGGCGATGGTCAGCGCCCGGGAGGTGGGAGCGGTCGAAACATCCTGGGTCGGGCGCCGGATCTCGCGCGCCGGGTTGTAGTCGATGATCCGTGCCCGGCGTGCCGCGTCGAGCAGGCGACTGATGAGGGCGAGTGCGTCAACCTTGGTCGAGGGAGAGCAGTCCCACCCGACCATCGCCGCCTCGATCAGCGGTGAGGTGATCGCTTCGAGCCTCAGGTGCCCGAGCGTCGGCCGCACCCGCCGGCGCCACGCCACGGCGTAGGCGCGTGCCGTCCCCGGTCGCACCGACGCCTCGATCGCCGGCCAGTGCCGCTCATGCCACTGGGTGAGCGTCATCGCTCCGTTCGGGTTCTTCCCGGCGACCGCCTTGGCGAGCTCCTTCTTCGCCTCGCCCAGCGTCCGGAACGTGCGTGCGCGCTCGGCCCAGTTGCCGTAGAGGTCGGGCACCAGTACGCGAATCTGGTAGCGCTGCCGATCCTCGCGCCACCGGATGCCCTCGGGCAGCGGCCTGCCGGTGCGCGGGTCGAGTCGGAGCGGGGAGTCCTTCGCCGGTCGGCCGGCCATCAGCGTCTCGTCCCGCCGACATCGAGGAACTCGGCGATCGTGTCCGCACGCCAGAGCTTGTGCTTGCCGACCTCCGCATCGGGTTCGGGGATCAGTCCCTCGCGGCGCAGCTTGTCGAACGTCGGGAGCGGCACCCGGCACCGGGCAGCGGCCTCGGCGCGCGTGAGGTAGTCCGTCGTCGTCGCCTCGGTCATGCCCTTACCTCCATCGGGTCCGGGTGAACGTGCCAGCAACTAACGTTCGTGCCAATACCTGACATTGAATCACGGACACCCGCGTCCTTGCAAGCACATGAGATGACTTCGTGTTCCCGATAGTGTTGTCCGCATGGCACTTCCGACAGCCCGGCCCTGGGATCAGGCCGCAGATGGCTTGCTCACCCAGGCCGACCTGCCTGCCGGTTGGCACCTCGCCGCCCGTTTTCCGGGCGAGCGCGCCGACGATGCCAGCGGCGAGATCGACCGTGTGCTCGGCTACGACGACCAGGCGGCGGGCGGCGACGACGACGCCGAGTCCGAGCAGAACGAGACCGCCGAGGGGCGCTGGCGCTATATCGAGCATGAGGCCACCGCAACGCGCGTGATGATCCGCCTGCAGCGACAGGTCTACGCCACCCCGGAAGAGGTGCGGATCACGGGCGTGATCTACCTACCGTGGCGACCGGGCGACCCCATCACCAGCCACCTGCTGCGAGAACTCCCGACTGCGAAGATCGAGGCAGCGATCAACAAGCGGCTCTTCGCCATGAAGCGCGTCACCACGGTGACCGGCGACAAGATCATCCTCCCGAGTGGGCGAAAGGTCAGCGACCGCGAACTGCTGAAGCCGCTCGGCAACCCCAAGCGGGTGCCCGACTTCTACGAGCTCGTCGCACTCCAGCACAGCAAGCTCTCCGGCCAGGGTGACGAGAATCCGTCAGCGACGATGGCGCAAATCAATGGCGTCGCCCTGAGCACTGCACAGGGCTGGGTCGCGAAGACCCGCAGTCGTGGGTTGCTCCCACCGGGACGCCGCGGTCGCGCCGGGTAGCGCAAGGGGAGTTGAACTGACCTCGACCACCTCGCGCCGCGATTCAGCACCGCGCGTTCTGCCGCATCAGATGAACGATCTTGGACGTGTCGCCTGTGGATGGCTCCATCGGGATGCCCCGACATACACGCTCCTTAGCACTTTCGTTAGCACTTTTGACGTGCACGGATCGGGCCACGCCGACGCCGGGCCGGGTCCCGGGGTAACTCGCGCTCGGGCGGCCCGATGTGGGCTGCCCAGCACCGTCAGCCCCCCTGGGGCCTGCTCGATCGAGCGGGGATGAGGCCGGCTGGGCGGGACCACCACACGCCGGACCCGGGGTCTGGCGAGCCGTGCGGCGGGGGCGGCGCTGGCTGAGAGACCCCCGGTCGGGGCCATGGCGGCCGACGTCGTTGCCCCGGCACCGACCGACCACGCCCTGCTCGACGCCACCCGCAATTGATCGCGTCGCTGCGAGATACCGCTCCCACGGCGCCTAGTGTCGCGTGTCGTTAGTTCTTGAACACTTCGGTTGTTGAAATGATACGGGTATGGCGAATCGTCCTGCCCCTGCGTTGGAGTTGCGTGATGGTGATCGGGAGAAGCTCGAGTGCTGG
>NZ_JBTSDU010000218.1:0-2715 GCF_054605595.1 Georgenia sp.
TCCCGCTCGCCCGGCCAGAGACGGCTTGGATCAACCAGCCCCCGAAGGAGACGACGAACTCAACGATTCAGCTCGACCACTGACCCACCAAGGTTGACAGGTTCCGTCGGGCGTGTCAGTGGCCGGGGTGCTCGATCCGGGCCTCGTGGTGCGAGGTCCACCATCTGTGGTGGTACTCCAAGGGTGGGCCGACCACGGTCGGGCATGGCATGACGGTGTGCTCCTTCCACCACCACCGGATCCACGACGAGCACATCGACGTCACCGTGCTGGCCGACGGGTTCGACTTCCACCGCCGCGACGGCAGGCACCTGGGGACCACCCGCAGAACACCCCGGACCACGGGCCAGCGACCAGGTCGTGGGGAGCAGCGGCCACCGGAGGGTCATGTACCACGGGAGGGTCATGCACCGCCGGAGGGTCATGTACCGCCTCGCGTGCTCGGTAGATGTCAAGTCAAGTGAGACGTGTCAAGCCTTTTGAGGCTCGCGGTTGTGGGTTCGTTTGGTGGGGTCGTTGATGGTGACGCGCTCAGGTAGCCGGGGCGCGCGGGGGCGGCGGGTGAAGCGTTCGGGGTGGGCCGCGTAGGCGGCGTCGAGGGTGGCCTGTCGCCGGTCGCGGACGTCGTCGGCGGTGCCGTAGTGGACACTTGCGGGGGTATGTAGTCCGATACCGGAGTGGCGGTGCTCGTGGTTGTACCAGGGGACGAACTCGCTCATCCACGCCCGGGCGTGGGTGATGGAGTCGAACCTGACGGGGTAGTCGGGCACGTACTTCATCGTCTTGAACTGCGACTCGCTGAACGGGTTGTCGTTACTCGTGCGCGGGCGGTTGTGCGAGCGGGTCACGTCCAGGTCGACCAGCAGCGAGGCCAGCGGTTTGGAGGTCATCGCCGCGCCCCGGTCGGCGTGCAGGTAGGCCGGGGGCGTGTCCTGCTCGGCGATGATCTCGGCGATCAGGTCGGTGGCCAGGAGCCCGTCCTCGACCGACTCGATGCGCCAGCCCAGGATGTAGCGGGAGAAGATGTCGAGGATGACGTAGGCGTGGTACCAGCAGCCCTTCGAGGGCCCGCGCATCTTCGTGATATCCCAGCTCCACACCTCGTTCGGCGCTTCGGCGACCAGTTCGGGCACGACCTTGGGCGGGTGGGTGGCCTGCCGGCGCCGTTCCCCGTTCTGCCCGGCCTCGGCCAGGATCCGGTACATCGTGGACTGTGAGCAGTGGTAGCGGCCCTCGTCGAGCTCGCGGGCCCAGACCTGGGCGACCGCCATGTCCGCGTAGGCCACGCTGTTCAGGACGGCGAGCACCCCGACGCGTTCAGCCTCGGACAGCTCACCTCGATGGTGCGGCCTGGGCCAGGGCCCGTGCACCCGTGGGGCGGGGTGGGCCTGGCGGTGGTGGGTCGCCCGTGAGCGGCCCACCAGGGCGCACGCCCTGGCGATGCCGACGTGCGGGGCGAGGTCATCAACGGTGCCGGCCTGCCAGGTGCGGTACTCCTGGCGCCTCACGGCGCCCTGCTCGCCGAGAGCGCTTCCAAGAACGCGACTCCTTTTCCCAGGACCTCGAGCGCGGCCTCACGATCGGCGATGACCTCATCCTTCCTCGCCGACTCGGCCTGAAGGCGGGCGACCTGCTTCTCCAGCTCGGCGACGCGGCCCTGCTCGGGCGTGCGTGGCCGCCGGCCCCGCCGCGGCGGGGCATCGAGCGTGCCGGCATCGAGCGCGGCCCGCCACTCCTTGACGTGGGAGTCATACAATCGTTCCCGGCGCAGCACCGCTCCCTTCGACCCGACCGGGGCCGCGTCGTACTCGGCCACGATCGCCCGCTTGTACTCCGCGGTGAACGTGCGCCGCACCGCCTGCCCGGCACGCGGACCCGCCGGCGTCCCAGCCGGAGCGTCCAGACCAGCTGGACTCGCCTGGCTCGCGTGGCCCGCCGTCGTCGAGGTCGTCGA
Organism: Georgenia sp.; assembly: GCF_054605595.1. NCBI lineage: Bacteria > Bacillati > Actinomycetota > Actinomycetes > Allobogoriellales > Allobogoriellaceae > Georgenia > Georgenia sp. Next base: position 1,955 of record NZ_JBTSDU010000218.1, read on the forward strand.
CGCGTTAGTGGTGGTCGTCATGGTCCTGTTCTCCTGTCCCCGCCCAGCCATCATCCTGGCTGACCTGGTGTCTCACACCAGCGTGACAGATAGGGCCTCTGCTCCTGGTGGGAGTCCTTGGCGCGCCGAGCATGGTGTCCCGCTCGCCCGTCGACGTCGTTCTTCCTTGGTCCTCGAGGCCGTCGTGTGGTCGGGGCGCTGGGAGCTGTGCGTCGCGCCCCTCACTTCGTCATCGTTCGGCGGGCCGGGCGCAGCAGCTCGACGCCGGGGTCGTCCAGGTCGGGGTCCACGACGAACCTCCACGTTCGGAGGGTGGGTCGACAACACCGATCGTGGGCACTCTCCCTGTGTATCCCACGGCAACACACCCCGCCGGCAACACAGCGACCGACCCGTAGTGAACCGGACGCTAGTGGCAGCCGGATCTCGCCTGCGGAGGATCGGCCCGATCTGTTGCCACGGACTGCGTCGCCTCCAGGGCCCGGCCACTATGAGTTCCCGGCTCGGGATGGTGCGTGCCCGCCTCGGCACCGGGGGGCGGTGTCGAGCTCCCGTGCCCGCCACCCCCACCGTGCCCGCCACCACCACCGTGTCCGCCACCCCCACCGTGCCCACCGTGCCCACCCGCATGCATGGTCATCATGAATGCGACGAGGACCACCGTGGCGATGGTTTGGCCAGCGACGCCGAAAAACCACAGACCCAGGGCCAGGGCGGCGATGGCGAGGTACAACTTGCTCGAGAGGCTCTTGAGGGACACG
>NZ_JBTSDU010000219.1:0-2313 GCF_054605595.1 Georgenia sp.
GCGAAGACCTCCGCGATGCCGACCGAGCGGGCCTCCTCCTCGCTGAGCGAGTTGCGTCCGCACACGGCAACCACGGGAACCTGCGCGCGTCGGGCTGCTCGCGCGACGCCGACCGGGGCCTTGCCCTGAAGCGTCTGGCGGTCCAACGACCCTTCCCCGGTGATGACCAGCCGTGCGCCGTCGAGCTCGTCGGTGAAGCGGACGAGGTCGAGAAGGAGGTCGATCCCGGGCCGCATGCGCGCTCGGAGGACCGCCATCGCGGCGAACCCCACCCCACCGGCAGCACCGGCGCCCTCCCGGCCGGACTCGTCCATCCCCGTGACCTCGGCGACCACCTGGGCCCAGCGGGCCAGCCCCGCCTCGAGGTGATCGGCCACCGGCCCGTTGGCGCCCTTCTGGGCGCCGTAGACGGCGACGGCTCCGCTGGGTCCCAGCAGAGGGTTGTCCACGTCGCTGGCGAGGACGATGTGCGCGTCGCCGAGTCCGCTGTGCAGGCCGGAGAGGTCGAGTCGTGCCAGCTCGGTGAGAGCGCCGCCCCCGCGCGGCAGCTCGTGTCCCGCGGCGTCCAGCAGGACCCCGCCGAGAGCGGCGATCATGCCCGCCCCCCCGTCGCTGCTGGCACTGCCGCCGACCGCGATGATCAGGTCGCGGTACCCGGCATCCAGGGCCGCAGCGACCACCTGCCCCACTCCGTAGCTAGATGCCGTCGAAGGCGCGGGGCGCGCATCGGGAAGCCTGACGAGGCCGCAGGCGTCGGCCAGCTCGATCACTGCCGTGTCGTCACGGACCACGAACGAGGTGCCGACGGGCTCCCCGGTGGGGCCGTCCACCGTCACTGGCACGGCGGTGAATCCGGCGGCGGTCAGCGCGTCGAGGGTGCCGTCGCCACCGTCCGCGACGAGGACCGTGCGAAGGGCGACCTCGGGGGCGCCGTCGCGAAGGCCGGCTGCGATGCGGTCGGCCACCTGACGCGCTGTGAGGCTGCCCTTGAACTTGTCGCTCGCGATGACCACATGTCCGCCCCTACCGGTGTTCTCCACTGCGCCTCCCGCCCTCCCCTCGGCTAGGCCCCGTCGGCGCGGAGCCAGCCGAAGGAGTCCTCGGTCCTGCCGCTCGGGACGTACTCGAGGGCCACCCAGCCGTCATAGCCGGCCCGCCGCACCCCGGCGACATACCCGGACAGGTCCAGACTTCCGGTGCCCGGCTCGTGCCGGCCGGGAGCGTCCGCGATCTGCACGTGGGCCGCGCGAGCGCCGTAACGCTCGACGACCCTTGCGAGATCGTCGCCGTTGGTGGCCAGGTGGTAGAAGTCGCACAGGAACCCGACGTTCTCCACGGCGTGCTCGTCCCGGACCCGGTCGATGACGGAAATCACGTCGTCGGCGGTGAGCAGCGGATACCCCTCGGAGCCGCTGACGGGCTCGAGCAGCACCGTCCCGTCGATGGGCGCGACGGCCCGCGCGGCGAACGCGAGGTTCTCCGCGGCCACCGTGTCCTGCGCGGCGGTGTCCGCGTCGGGTACGCGGTTGCCGTACAAGGCGTTGAAGGCTCGGCACCCGAGGTCGCGGCCGATCCCGGCGACTGCTGCCGCGTTGTCCCGGAACTCGTCGACCCGGCCGGGGTGGGACACGATGCCCCGCTCGCCCGCAGCCATGTCACCGGCGAAGAAGTTCAGGCCGATCAACTCGACACCGGCGTCGCGGACCGCCCGTTCGAACTGCTCCACCTCGCCGTCGTCGGGCACGGCGGTGGGGAAAGGCCACCAGAACTCGACCGCGTCGAAGCCCGCGGCCTTGGCCGCGGCCGGGCGCTCTAGCAGCGGCAGCTCCTTGAACAGGATCGAACAGTTGACGGCATACCTGATGTCCATGAAGTTTCCTTTCGAATCAGTCGGCACCGATCAGACCGCGACCTCGACGCCGGCAGCGATCGGGATGGTCGCGGTCGGGGCGTCGTCGGCTCGTGCGGCGAGGACCTCGTGCTCCTGGACGCTGTCGAGGGCGGCCCCCATGGAGATGTTCGTGACCCGTTCGAGGATGACCTCGACGACCACGGGGACCCGGTGCTCCTTCGTCAGCTCCTGCGCCCGGGCGAACGCCGCAGGGAGCTCGTCCGGCCGGCGCACACGGATGGCCTTGCAACCCAGGCCTTCCGCGACCGCCACGTGGTCGACGCCGTACCCGTCGACCTCCGGAGAGTTGATGTTCTCGAAGGAGAGCTGGACGTTGTAGTCCATGTCGAACGCCCGCTGGGACTGGCGGATCAGTCCCAGGTAGGCGTTGTTGACGACGACGTGGATGTAGGGAAGGTTGA
>NZ_JBTSDU010000219.1:2323-2694 GCF_054605595.1 Georgenia sp.
CTGGAAGTCGTAGTCACCGGAGAGCGCCACCACCAGTCCCTCGGGATCGGCCACGCGCACCCCGAGCGCCGCCGGCATGGTCCACCCGAGCGGACCGGCCTGGCCTGCGTTGATCCAGTGCCTGGAGCCGTTGACGTGCAGGAACTGCGCCGCCGCGATCTGGGAGAGGCCGATCGTCGAGACGTACCGGACGTCCCGACCGAACGCCCGGTTCATCTCCTCGTACACGCGTTGGGGCTTGATCGGCACGTTGTCCAGGTGCGTGGCACGATGCATCGACCCCTTGCGTGCGTCACACTCCTTGACCCAGTCCGACCGGTCCGGCAGACCACCGGCCTCGCTCCGGCTCCGTGCGACCTCCAGGAGCATCT
>NZ_JBTSDU010000220.1:0-2673 GCF_054605595.1 Georgenia sp.
CCTGGGCGAGGTCGGAGGAGGAGTGCTCCGCGAGGTGGCCGGTGGTCAGGACCACGCACGGGACGGGGGCCAGGTGCAGCGCCGTCAGGAGGCCGGCCAGGCCCGCGCCGACCAGGACGGGCGCCGCGGCCGAGCTCACTTCACCGCCAGCATGCGCTCGACCGAGGCGCGGGCCCGGTCGGCGACCGCTGCGTCGATGGTGACCTCGTGCTGCAGGTGCTCCAGCGCCGCCCGGATGGTGCCGAGGGTGTTGCGTTTCATGTGCGGGCACAGGTTGCACGGGCGGACGAGCTCCACCTCCGGGTTGGCGGCGGCGATGTTGTCGCTCATCGAGCACTCGGTGATGAGGGCGACCCGGGCGGGCCGGCGTTCGGTGACGTAGCTGTTCATCTGCGCGGTCGAGCCGGCGAGGTCCGCGGCGTCGACCACCTCGGGCGGGCACTCGGGGTGGGCGAGGACGACGACGCCCGGGTAGTCCGCGCGGATCTGGTGGATGTCCTGGGGGGTGAAGCGCTCGTGGACCTCGCAGTGGCCGGCCCAGGTGATGACTGCCACGCCGGTCCGGCGGGCGATGTTCTGGGCCAGGTACTCGTCCGGGATCATGATGACCCGGTCCACCCCGAGGGACTCGATGACCTGCACGGCGTTGCCGGAGGTGCAGCAGATGTCCGACTCGGCCTTCACGTCGGCGCTGGTGTTGACGTAGGTGACCACGGGGACGCCGGGGTGGGCGGCCTTGAGCGCGCGGACGTCCGCCGCGGTGATCGACTCCGCCAGCGAGCAGCCCGAGCGCAGGTCCGGGATGAGCACCGTCTTCGACGGGTTCAGCAGCTTCGCGGTCTCCGCCATGAAGTGCACGCCGGCCAGGACGATGACGTCGGCGTCGACGTGCTGGGCCTCGCGGGCCAGGGCGAGGGAGTCCCCGACGATGTCCGCGACGCCGTGGAAGATCTCCGGCGTCTGGTAGTTGTGCCCGAGGATGACGGCGTTGCGTTCACGCTTGAGGCGCCAGATCGCCTCGACGTCGTCGACGAAGGTCGCCCACTCCACAGCGGGGACCACGTGCTTGACGCGCTCGTACAGTGCGTCGGTGTTGATGGTGACGGCAGACATGCCGGCCTCCGGTGGCTGGTGGGCACCGTCGGCACGCCGGGGCGGCACTGCTTATGCTGACGGTGAGCATTGTTGATGCTGACGGTGAGCATAACTGGTCGTGGCCCTCGGTGCGGGCGGCCGGGGCCCAGCTCAGGCCGGACGGGCAGCCCGGCGCTCGGCGCGCTCCAGCAGGCGCGGGGCGTCCAGGGCTTCGGCCACCGCGAGGGCCAGGGGCGTCGGCCCCGTCCACCGCCAGTCGTCGACGACGCCGACCTCGGCGTCCGTCCGGGTCGTGGCGATGTCGCGGAACAGCAGCGCCAGGTCCATCTGCTCGCGCAGGGTCGCGCTCAGCTTCGCGGCCGACCGGACGGTGACGTCCCAGTCGGCCGGGTCGGTGGGGACGTCCTCGAGGTGGCCCCACCGGCCCAGGACGGTGGCCGCGGACTTCGCACCCCAGCCGGGCAGGCCGGGGAAGCCGTCGGCGGAGTCGCCGATCAGGGCGAGGAGGTCGGGCACGGAGGCGGGCGGCACGCCCAGCCGCTCCCGCACGCCGTCGGGGTCGAACCACTTGTCCTGGCGCCGGTCCCACTGCCAGACCTTCTCGGTCACGCACTGGCCGAGGTCCTTGTCGGGGGTGCAGATCACCGCCCGGTCCACGCGGGGGTCGCGGCCGGCGACGACGGCGGCGGCGGCGAGGGCGTCGTCGGCCTCCTGCTCGACCATGGGCCACACGGTGAAGCCGAAGGCGCGCAGCGCGTCCTCGGCCGGGGTGAACTGCGCGAGGAGGTGCGGGTCGACGCCGGAGCCGTCCTTGTAGGTGGGCCACATCGCGTTGCGGAACGATTCGACGACGTGGTCGGTGGCCACCCCCACGTGGGTGGCGCCCTGCTCGAGCAGCGTCAGGCAGGAGGCGACGACGCCCCGCGTGGCACCACGGTCGGGATCCTTGTTGGCCGGGGAGAAGTGCTGCCGGAACAGCTCGTAGGTGCCGTCGACCAGGTGGATCTCCATGGGGCGAGCCTGGCACACCGGCCCGGTGCCCGCGGGGTCAGTTACCGGTGCGCTCGAGGACGAACACGGGGATCTCCCGCTCCGTCTTCGCCTGGTAGGCGGCGTAGGGCGGGAACGCGTCGACGGCGCGCTGCCACCACAGCACCTTCTCCGCCCCCGTGACCTCACGCGCCACCATGTCCCACTTCTGCGCGCCGTCCTGGAGCTCGACGTGGCCGTCGGCGGCGACGTTGCGGTACCAGGTCGGGTTCTTCGGTGCCCCACCCATGGACGCGACGATCGCGTAGTCGCCGTCGTGCTCCACGCGCATGAGGGCGACCTTGCGGATCTTGCCGGAGCGGGCGCCGCGCATGGTCACGATGACGCACGGGCGACCGTTCAGCGTGGTGCCCGCCGTGCCCCCGGAGGACTCGTAGAGCTCGACCTGGTCACGGGTGCGCGCGCTGGGGCTGGGTTCGTACTCACCGATGAGCGGCATGGCCCCAGTCAAGCACGTGTGCGGTGGACCCCGGGGCGTGCCGACCGGCCGGACCACCATGCGGACGGGCCGGTGCGAGAGGTTCCCGC
>NZ_JBTSDU010000221.1:0-2598 GCF_054605595.1 Georgenia sp.
GACGCGCAGGAGGTGACCGACGCCCTGCGCCAGGTGCTGGACCAGCTGCGGCCGGGTCGCGGAGCGCAGCAGCACGACGCCGTCCACGCCGGCCGAGCCGTCGCCGCGCCGCAGCGAACCCGACCAGCCCAGGCCGTCCAGGCGCGCGAGGGCACGGCCGACCTCGTGCCGCTCGTCCGCGGCGATCTTGCCACGCAGCTCGACGCCCAGGGCGTCCATGCCGGCGGGCCACTGACGCCGTGGCGCGATCTCGATGCCCGGCCGGTCCAGGCCGGCCCGGACCCCCCGGACGGTGGCGGCGTCGACCGCCGCGTCCAGCGGCAGGCCGCCGCACAGGTCGCACCGCCCGCACCGCCAGTCCGCCACCAGGTCGGGGTCGTCCAGCTCGGCGCGGAGGAACGCCATCCGGCAGCTCGCGGGCGCGAGGCGCTGGTAGTCCAGCATCGCCTGCTGCTCGGCCTCGCGGGTCGCGGCCACGCGGGCGTACCGCTCGGTGTCGTAGTGCCACTCCCGGCCGGTCGGCTCCCAGCCGCCCCGCACCCGCCGCACCGCGCCGTCGACGTCGAGCACCTTGAGCATGGTCTCGAGCCGGTTGCGGCGCAGGTCCACCTGCGTCTCCAGCGCCGCCGTGGACATGGTGCCGCCCCGGAGGGCGGCCAGCGTCGCCCGGACCGACCGCTCCGGCGGGAACGCCAGCGAGCCGAAGTAGCCCCAGATGTCCTGGTCCTCCCGGCCGGGCAGGAGGACGACGTCGGCGCGGTCGACCCCGCGGCCCGCGCGCCCCACCTGCTGGTAGTAGGCGATCGGTGAGGACGGGGCGCCGAGGTGGACCACGAACGCCAGGTCTGGTTTGTCGAAGCCCATCCCGAGGGCGGAGGTGGCCACCAGGGCGCGGACGCGGTTCGCCTTGAGGTCCGCCTCGAGCAGCTCCCGCTCGGCGGTGTCGGTCTGCCCCGTGTACGGGCGCACCTCGTGACCCGCCGCCCGCAGCTGCTCGGCGACCTGCTGCGCCATGGCGACCGTGAGCGTGTAGACGATGCCCGAGCCCTCGTGGCTGCCCAGGTACTGGGCGAGCCAGGCGACGCGGCTCGCCTGGTCCGCCAGCGGGAGGACCCCGAGGTGCAGGGACGGCCGGTCGAGGGAACCGCGCAGCACGAGCACGTCCCCGTCGTGGCGCCCGACGCCGAGCTGCTCGGCGACGTCGGCGCTCACCCGCGCGTTGGCGGTCGCGGTGGTGGCGAGCACCGGGATCCCGTCGGGGAGCCCGTCGAGCAGCGTGCGGATGCGGCGGTAGTCGGGCCGGAAGTCGTGCCCCCAGTCCGAGATGCAGTGGGCCTCGTCGACGACGACGAGGCCGGCGCTCTCGGCGAGTCGGGGGAGGACCTCGTCGCGGAAGCCCGGGTTGTTGAGCCGCTCGGGCGAGCAGAGCAGCACGTCGACGTCGCCCGCGGCGATGGCGGCGTGGATCCCGTCCCACTCGGAGACGTTCGCGGAGTTGATCGTCACCGCCCGGATGCCCGCCCGCGACGCAGCGGCGACCTGGTCGCGCATGAGCGCGAGGAGCGGGGAGATGATCACGGTCGGCCCGGCGGGCGGGCGCCCCACCGCCCCCTCCCGCAGGAGCGCCGTCGCGACGAAGTAGACGGCGGACTTGCCCCACCCGGTCCGTTGCACCACCAGCGCCCGCCGCCGGTGCGCCACCAGGGCCTCGATGGCGGTCCACTGGTCCTCCCGCAGCCGTGCGTCGGCCCGGCCGACCAGCGCCCGCAGCGCGGCCTCGGCCCGCTCCCGCAGGGGCGTCGGCGCCGTGGTCGCACCGGTGATCGCGCCGGGCGTGTCCGCCATGGTCATTCCTTCCGTCCGCTGCCACGTTCTCACACCCGCCCGCGCCGGCGGCGGTGGCAGGTGGACGGCGACGCCCGGGCACGAGGAGGGCGGTGCACCGGACGCCCGCAGGGCCGGCTCCGGGGCGGAGCCGGCCCTGCGGGCGCGGTGCTGATGGTGCGGTGGTGCTACTTGCCGTCCCAGTCACCGACCAGGACGGTGTCGCGGGCGTGGCCGAAGGTGATGACCTGGTCGGGGCTGCCGGACGTGAGGGCGTTCCAGATGGAGTACCGGCTCCCGTTCCGTACCGCCAGGGTGTCGCTCCCGTTGCCGTCCCAGTCACCCACCAGCACGGTGTCGCGTCGGTGGTCGCGGTAGTAGCCGCGGTGCCGGCCGGCCGCGCCGCGGAGCGTGAGGACCTGGTCCGGCTCCTCGGCGGTGAAGGAGTTCCAGACGGAGTACCGGTTCCCCTGCCGTACCGCCAGGGTGTCGGTCCCGTTGCCGTCCCAGTCGCCGACCAGGACCTTGTCGTTGCGGTGACCGAACCTGATCACCTGGTCCGGCAGGCCGGAGGTGAGGGTGTTCCAGACGGAGTACCGGTTGCCGTCCCGTACCGCCAGGGTGTCGGTCCCGTTGCCGTCCCAGTCGCCGACCAGGACGGTGTCGCGGCGCTCACCGAGGGTGAGGACCTGGTCCGGCTCCGCACCGGTCAGGGAGTTGAAGATGGAGTACCGGTTCCCCTGGCGCACGGCCGGCGTGTCGGTCCCGTCACCG
>NZ_JBTSDU010000222.1:0-2536 GCF_054605595.1 Georgenia sp.
GATGATCGACTCGTTGGCCACCAGCACGGAATCGACGACGAGCGCCTCGACCGCGGGCTCGGGCCGCGCCGTGAGCGTCGCGGCGAGGGTGGCGACGAGACGCTCCGCCCGCTCCAGCCGGCGGCCCACCTGGAGCAGGTGCCAGCCGGTGTCGCGGACGAGGGAATCGGCGCAGATGCCGCCGAGCGCCGTCAGGCTCTCGAGCACCCGGGAGAGCACCGGGCCCAGGCCCAGCTGTGCGTCGGCGTCGCCGCGGAGCCGGTGTCGCTCCTGCTCCAGCGTGCGCTCCAGGGAGGACAGCGCAACCCAGACGCCGGTGGAGAGGTTGTCCCGCACGCCGGTGGCCGCCCGATGCATCCGCGCCACCCACCACGCCACCGAGCCGCGGGTCCCGACGTCGGTGATCAGCGCCGTGAGCGTGGCCTCGGTCAGCTCAGGGTCGTCGATCGTGGGCAGCGCCCCGCACAGCACGCTCAGGGCCCGCACGCCGTCGGCGTCGAGCCTGGCGTGGTAGTCGTCCCACCGGTCGGCGACGGCGCCGAGCAGCCGGGCCGTGGCCTCCGCGGCCTCCGTACGGCGTCCGAACTGGTAGAGCCGCTCCGCGGCCCGGGGGGAGACGGCGTCGCCGGGGTGCTGCCGCGCGAGCCCGTCGGCGGGGCCGGCCGAGATGCTCGGCGGTTCGGCCGCGAGCACCCACACGTCCTTCGCCGTCCCCATGGTGGGGCGTCCGAGCATGGCCTGCGGCGGGTCCCCGACGTGCCCGAGCCCGCCGCTGAGGACGGTGTAGCCGTCGTCGGCAGCGACGGCGAACATCCGCAACGACGTCGGTCGCGGCCGGAGCGTGCGGGCCTCGACGGACGGGGTGGTCGAGGCCTCGACCGGTTCCTGTGCCACCCAGGCCCCGGGTCGGGCGGAGATCCGGGCGGACAGGTCCGCGCGCTGGCCCAGGGAGAGCTCCCAGCCCAGGACGGCGGGCTGGGAGCCCGCGACGGGCAGGAGGACGAGCCGGCCGAGGTTGGCGATCACGTGCGAGCACATCGACCGCTCTCCGCACCAGTACGTCACCGCGGAGGGGAGGGCGAGGTCCTCGCCGAGCAGCACCCGCGCCAGCCGCGGCAGGTAGCCGTGCAGGGCCGGGTTCTCCAGCACGCCCGAGCCGAGCGGGTTCACGATCGTGACGGCACCGCGACGGGCGGCGTGCACCAGGCCCGGTGTGCCGTGCTGCGAGCCGCGGCGCAGCTCCAGCGGGTCCACGTCCGCGGCGGCCACCTGACGCAGCAGCACGTCGATCGGCTCCGCCGTCCCGAGCGACCGGGCCCAGACCCGGCCGTCGCGGACCACCAGGTCCCCGCCCTCCACGATGGGCAGCCCCAGCATCGCGGCGAGGTAGCCGTTCTCGAACGTCGAGGCGGACGAGCCGGAGCTGAGCATCGCGATCCGCGGGTTGTCCCCCGCCGCGGCCGGGGCCACGCGTCCCAGCCCCGCCTTCAGCGCCTGGAAGAACGGGCCCACCCGGCGCGTGCGCGAGCTGCGATAGGAGGTGGCGAGGACCTCGGAGACGACGCGGCGGTCCGCCATGACGTAGCCGAGCCCGCCGGGCACGTCGGTGCGGTCTGCGAGCGCCGTCCACGCGCCGTCGGCGTTGCGGGCGAGATCGGTGGCCGTGAGGAAGAGCTGGTGCGGGCCGGGGAGGGAGATCCCGTCCGCGGGCCGGTTGAACCCGGGGTGGGCGAGCGCGATCTCCGGCGGTAGCAGGCCCGAGACGAGCAGCTTCCGCTCGCGGTACAGGTCGGTGAGGACGAGGTCGAGCAGCGTGGCCCGCTGCTGGACCGCGGCCTCGAGGCGGTGCCACTCGTGCTCGTCCACGAGCACCGGCAGCGGGTCGAGCTGCCAGGACTGTGCCGTCGGGTCGCCCGCCGTGACGCCCTGGTCCGCCAGCAGCTCGACGACGGCGGCCCGGGTGGCCTCGAGCCGGTCGGCCCGGCCCAGGCGCGCCTGCTCGGCGAGCGTGCGCCACGCCGCCCTGGCCTGGCCTGTGGCCTGAAGCATCTCGTCGTGGCCCGGGCCCCCGGCCGCGTAGGAGACGAGCAGGTCGACCAAGGCTCCTCCTGGCGTGCGGCATGACATACCGGACAATTGCTCAATCCTGAGCAAAGTCTGGTCCGGCCTCTCGGGCGTGACTTTACTCGGGTTTTGCTCAGATGTGCAGCGCGGCGGAGGGTTTTCGTGTGGTAGCGGGGAGAGGTCAGGCCGCAGGGGGGCGCCGGCGTGGGTCGGGCAGGCGCCGGCATGGGGTTCAGGGTGCGGCGAGAAGGTTCAGGGTGCAGCGAGGAGGGGCCCAGGGTGCTGCGGGGAGGGGCCCAGGGTGCAGCGGGGAGGGTCAGGCGACGGCGATGTGTGGGTCGACCGGAAGTGCGGGTTCGGGCAGGAGCTCGGGGCCGGCCCGGCCCATGGCGTGAGGGTCCGCGTCGGCCCGGTCGTCGTCGGCGGGCTCGGCCTCGGCGAGCGCGGCGTCGTCGGACACCGGGTGCGGGCT
>NZ_JBTSDU010000223.1:0-2521 GCF_054605595.1 Georgenia sp.
TGCTCTACCTGTCGCTACAGATGCTGTTCCCGAGCTTGTTCAGTATCGGGCGCACGGCGACGGCGGCGGCGCTGCCCGTCCTTGGGACGCTCATCGAGAAGACGATGTTCGTCCTCGACGGACTGCGCTTCCCGGTGTTCTCGCTCTACAAGGGCGTGCCCGGGGAGTACTCCCCTTCGTGGGTTGAGCTCTCGACCATCGTCGGCGCGTTCTCGCTCGTTGTGCTGTTCTTCCTGCTGATGAGCAAGCTGATCCCCATGATCGAAGTGGGAGAGGACTGACGATGAAGTACGGAGACATCCTGATCCTCGGGATCGTGTTCTCACCGCTCTACATCATGCTGTTGGGGTGGTTCCTGGGACGCCCGCGCAACCTGCGGCTAGCGCTGGTCGGCGTGGGCTACCTGACCGGGATCACAGTCGCAATGTGGGGCGGACTCGCGCTCTTCGCCTTCGCCCTCAAGATCGTGTTCTTCTAGGCCAGAGGGCGGGTCAGAGCGGGCGCCAGGCGGCCCCTCGTGCGCATCAGCCCGGGGGGCCGCCTCCACGGATCGAGAGGGGGCCGCCCGGAGCCAACAGACAACTGGTGGTCAGTGGGTGACAGCACCCGCAGCATCGCAAGGAGTATGTCCGGAACCGAGAGCGTGACGGACAGGTGAGGAGAGAATGATGGCTGAGGTACGGATCTCAGAACAGGCGACGGCCCCGCTGCAGCAGGTCATTTCACGCGGGGAGCGCGGGGCGGCCCTGCGCATCTACGTCGACCACCGCTGCCACTGCGGCGGGGTGAAGTATGGGATGGCGCTCGGCCAGGCGCTTCCCGGCGATGCCCAGTTCGAGGTGTCGGGCATCCCCGTGAGCCTGACGCCGGAGGTGTCGACTGCGCCCGGGGCGGCCGAGATTGATTACGTCGAGTCCTTGCTGCAGTCCGGGTTCACGCTGACGAACAGCGAACACGCCTGCGGCAGCATGGCGCCCGCCAGCGAGGTGTAATGACCCATCGAGGTTGGTGACGTGGCGGAGTGATCACAGGGGTATCTCTCGCACGCAGGTGTGACGATCTCAGACACACATCTCGGCGAAGAACTCGCAGATGAATGTCGGTCCGCGCAGCGGGACGCTGACGAGTCCGTCGCCTGATCCGCCATGGCTGATGGCGATCTCATCCTCGACCTCGAAGGAGTGCACGATCCGCACGGTCAGGTCGACCAGGTCGTCGTCTGTGGCGAGGCGCTGGTCGGCCTCCAGCGCCTCGTCCACGTTGGGGCCGAACATCTGCCGCAGGTACCCGCGTGGCGCGTACATCGGCGGGACGTAGTAGACGTTCGGCTCCGTGCCCGCCTGCGGGTAAAGCGGCAGCGCCACCTTCCACGCCGGGTGTCGCGCGCGACCGCGCACGCTGCCGCCGCATCGATCCATCCTCGCGAGGCACCGAGGGCCGCCGCTCCACTACGACGCTAGTTGTACTGACCATCGACGTTGGTGACACGGGGTAGATGACCGCAGGGGACCTCCCGGAGAAGGTGTGGCTAGCACAGCTACGCCAGCTCCAGGAGGTCCACTTGCACGCTAACGCCAAACTCACCCCCGCGGGCCGGCTGCTGCTCGTCCAGCGCATCGCCGCGGGACGGCCGGTCGCCCACGTCGCGCATGAGATGGGGGTCTCCCGCCAGACCGCGAGCCGCTGGTGGCGCCGCTGGTTAGCCGAGGGGGAGTCGGGGCTCCGGGACCGTTCCTCCCGCCCCCGGCGCAGTCCTCGCCGGACGCCGCGCGCCACGGAACGCCGCATCGAGCGACTGCGCCGGCGCTGGAAGCTGGGACCGGTGCGGATCGCCAACCGGCTCGGACTCGTCCCCTCTACCGTCTACCGCGTGCTCCGCCGCCTCGGCCTGCACCGGCTCGCCTGGCTCGACCGCCCCACCGGACGCGTCATCCGTCGCTACGAGCACGCCCACCCCGGCGACCTCGTGCACGTCGACATCAAGAAGCTCGGGCGCATCCCGCGGGGTGGCGGCTGGCAGGCGCACGGGCGCGGTCAGGCCGGTGTCCGGCAGCGGCTGGGCTATGCCTACATCCACTCGGCGGTCGACGACCATTCCCGGCTCGCCTACAGCGAGGTGCTGGGGGACGAGCGGGCGGGGACGGCGGCCGGCTTCTGGCGCCGCGCGCAGGCCTGGTTTGCGGAACAGGGCGTCGTGACGCGGGCGATGCTCACCGACAACGGCTCCGCCTACCGCAGCGGAGCCTTCGCCCGGCTCTGCTCCGAGGCCGGCGTCCGCCACCGTTTCACCCGGCCGTACCGGCCCCAGACCAACGGCAAGGTGGAGCGTTTCAACCGCACCCTGCTGGAGGAGTGGGCCTACGTCCGCGTCTACCGCTCAGAGCGAACCCGTACTCAGGCGCTCGCCCGCTGGCTCCACCAGTACAATCACCACCGCGGCCACACCGCCCTCGGCGGCCTCCCACCGCTCAGCCGCGTCACCAACCTCCCGGCTCAGTACACCTAGTCCCTTCTCGCAGCA